>CAJWAC010000088.1 GCA_913020555.1 uncultured Polaribacter sp.
TTTAGGATAATCAAACCAAACTATAAATCGCTTTAGGATATTTGCTCCAATACTTCCATTTCTATCCTTTAAACTTCTTGCATATCTAGTAGAAACAGTATCTAAAAAAGAAACCGTTGGGTTTTCTAATTCAAATGATTTTAATTTAATTTTTGGTATCCTACTTCTATTACCAAATACAGCACCACTTAAGCCTTCTCCTAAAATATCTTTAAAATGTTGTTTGGGTGTTTTTATAACTTCTTTAGAATCTTCGAACAACCAAATAGCATCACTACCTCCTGAATCTACTAAAAGTTTTACATCTGTCAACTCATTCCCAATCGTATCTAGCTGAACTTTTACATTTATAAAAGGCTTTTTTCTGTAAAATTGTAAAGGAAAAGTCTCGCATTTTCTGCATCGTTTGTATTTGAATGTTTTTCTATTGTAAAAGTTAATTATTTTTTTGCTGTAGTTGATTTTCACAACAAAATTACGCAGTAAGTTGTAACCAATTATTCCATGAATAGTGATACCCATTTTTCCTGATAAGTCAAAATAATCTTTTAATATTACATATATAGATTCATTCGTTTCTCTTATATTTTTGATAGTTATCTCATTGTTTTTTGATAACAAAGCTTGAATTGATTTCCCTTTTCCTAGACCTTGCAATTCTACTTTTTCCAAATTGTTCAAGCCAATACTGTCATTTTTTGAAATGTTAAATAAAATAGTTTTTCCAACACCAGAATCTAAAATAAATGACAATTCTTTTCCATTAATTTTTAAAGGAATTACAATTAAGTTATTTATTAATTTAAAATTTATTCTCTGTTTGTCTTTCTTGGTATTGAAAAATTGAAAACCTTTTTGAGCTTTAGTTTCTAAAGAAAAAAACAGGAATAAAAATATAAGAAATAAAAAATACTTTTTCAAAAAAATCAATTTGAGATAATAATATGAAAGATATGAATTAACTTTTGCTTTCAATTTGTTTTAGGTAATTTTTAACCTTTTAAAGAATCATAAATTAAAGTGGAGATATAAAATATATTTCGGAAATTTGTCTCAAAATTTAAGTACAAAATTATTATGCCTACAATTTCACAAAAAGGGATTTTGATGCCAGAATCTCCAATTAGAAAATTAGTTCCTTATGCCGAAAATGCAAAAAAAAGGGGCGTAAATGTTTATCATTTAAACATAGGTCAGCCAGATATAAAAACACCTCAAGTTGCCTTGGATGCTGTAAAAAACAATGATATTGAAACTTTATCATATGCGCGTTCAGAAGGTTCGGAAATCTATAGAACCAAACTTGCTAAATATTATAAAAATCACAATATAAATGTGAATGCAGATGATATTATTGCTACTACAGGAGGTTCTGAGGCCCTACTTTTTACCATAGGAAGTATTTCAGATCCTGGAGACGAAATTATAATTCCTGAACCTTTTTATGCAAATTATAACGGTTTTTCAACTGCTTCTGGTGTTAAAATTGTACCGGTAATTTCTAAAATTGAAGATAATTTTGCATTACCTAAAATTGAAGATTTTGAGAAATTAATCACCCCAAAAACCAAAGCAATTCTTATATGTAATCCTGGCAACCCTACTGGATATCTATATTCTAAAGAAGAAATTGAAAAATTAAAACAAATTGTTTTAAAACATGATTTATTCTTGATTGCTGATGAAGTTTATCGTGAATTTGCTTATGATGGCTTAACACATACTTCTGTAATGAGTTTAAATGGTCTTGAGGAAAACTCTATTGTAATTGATTCCGTTTCCAAACGCTATAGTATGTGTGGCGCAAGAATTGGATGTATTGTTTCTAAAAATAAGACATTTATTAAAACTGCTATTAAATTTGCTCAAGCAAGACTAAGTCCACCTACTTACGCTTTAATAGCTAGCGAGGCAGCTTTAGATACTCCACAAAGCTATTTTGATGATGTAAAAGCAGAATATGTGGAAAGAAGAAATACTTTGGTTAATGAACTTCAAAAAATTGAAGGTGTAAAAGTAGCGAATCCAAAAGGTGCTTTTTATTGCGTAGCAGAATTACCTGTCTCAGATACTGATGATTTTGCTCAGTGGATTTTAGAAAAATTCAATTATAATAATGAAACAGTTATG
Organism: uncultured Polaribacter sp.; assembly: GCA_913020555.1. Lineage (GTDB taxonomy): Bacteria > Bacteroidota > Bacteroidia > Flavobacteriales > Flavobacteriaceae > Polaribacter. The sequence continues at coordinate 2,131 of CAJWAC010000088.1, forward strand.
GTAGCCCCAGCAAGCGGATTTTATTCTACAAAAGGTGAAGGAAAAAATCAAATAAGAATGGCATACGTTTTAAACAAGAAAGATTTAATCAAATCTGTAGAAATTTTAAAATTTGCTTTAAAAGAATACAACTCTTAAACCTTTGCAAGTAAACTAAACAATAGAAATCTACTGTATTGAATATCCAAAAAAACATATCCTTAAAAAACTACAATACGTTTGGTATTGATGTTATTGCAAAACGTTTTATTTCTGTAACATCTGTTTATGAATTGCAACAACTTTTAAAGATTGAAAGAGATATTTTTTTAATTTCAGGAGGAAGCAACATGCTACTTACTAAAGACATTAAAAAATTAGTAGTACATATTGATATAGAGGGAATTTCTATTGATAGAGAAAATGAAAATGATGTTTATTTAACTGTAAACGCCGGTGAAAACTGGCACAATTTTGTTTTATGGTGTGTTACTAACAATTATGGTGGAATCGAAAATTTATCTTTAATTCCGGGTAATGTAGGCACCTGCCCGATTCAAAATATTGGTGCTTACGGAGTTGAAGTAAAAGATACTATCACAAAAGTAGAAGCTGTTGAGATTAAAACTGGAAAGCTAGTACAATTTTCAAATGAAGATTGTAATTTTGGATATCGTAATTCGATTTTTAAAAATGACGCTAAAAATAAATTTATAATAACTGCTGTTAGTTTTAAACTGACAAAAAAGAGTCATCATTTAAATACTTCTTATGGAGTAATTGAAACTGAGTTAGCTGCAAAAAATATTGAAACTCCATCTTTAAAGAACATTTCTGATGCTGTAATCTCAATTAGAAGATCTAAATTACCTGATCCTAAAGAAATAGGAAATAGTGGGAGCTTTTTTAAAAACCCAGTGATTTCTGTGCTTAAATTTAATCAACTTCAAGAAAAATTTTCAACTATTCCTAATTATAAAATTTCTGAGAAAGAAACTAAAGTACCTGCAGGATGGCTAATTGAGCAAGCTGGTTTTAAAGGAAAACGTTATGGAGAATATGGAGTTCACTCAAAACAAGCTTTAGTTTTAGTAAACTACGGAGATGCATCTGGCAAAGAGATTCATCAATTAGCCCAAACAATTCAAGAAGCTATTCTTAATAAATTCGGAATTCGTTTGGAGATTGAAGTAAATGTAATTTAGTAATGCTGTTTTTCAAAGTTGAACTCACAAATTAAACTTCATTTTTTAATAAATTGATATGACGTTTTAAACGCTCTATTTCTAGAGCTAAAGTACCATTATAAACCCCTCGAATTCTTCCTTTTTTATCCACTAGAATAAAATTTTCAGTATGAATAAATTCGTCTTCATCTTTTGTTTTTTTAAAATCCTCATCCGCAAAATAAGATGTTCTTGCCAAATTGTAAATTTCGTTTTTATCACCTGTTAAAAGATGCCATTTATTATCAATTATGTTTTTTTCCGATGCGTATTCATTAATTTTATCAACAGTGTCTACCCCTGGCATTACTGAATAAGAAAGTAAAATGATATCCTCATCGTTTTGGTATACCTCTTGAATTTTACTCATATTTTTTGCTAAAATGGGACAAATACCTGGGCAAGTTGTAAAGAAGAAATCTGCAATATGAATTTTTCCTAAAACATCATTATTGTCAATTTTTTTTCCATTTTGATTGATGAATTCAAACTCATTTATAGTATGAATCTTACTGTATTTGTCATCACTTTTAGAAATCCATTCTGGAGTAAAATCTTCAGAATTATAAAAAGGTAATGTTTTTGCTTTATCAACAACAGTCTCTTTTTTACAAGCAAAACAAATATTAATAAAAAGTAATAGTGCTATCGATTTTAATTTCATTTTATTATTATTTACTAGCTGATACACTTACACATTTTTTTAAGCCAATTAAACCGTGTCTATCTCCATTTACAGTATAAAAATTAGATCTAATTTCTCCATTAAATTTCCACATTTTTTGACTTCCAGACTCTTTGCCGTCAACAAAATTAAAATGCTTAGCTATTTGCCCATTTAAATGCCACTCTTTAACATAACCATCATAAACGCCTATATTATTAAATTGATAATCAAACATTTGTTGTTCATTCAAAAACCACCCTTTATGTGTTTTTACTTTTAAACCATTACAATAATAACGTTCAAATCTTTTTTTTTGATTTACATAAAAACCTAAATATTCACCTTCTCTTCTGCCTTTATAGTATGTTGATTTAGATTTCAAATTAGCATCTTTATAAAACTCATTTACTATTCCTGAATAAGGCTCATCAGAATAAAATAAAATCCCATTTTTCAGTTTAAAATTAATATCAGACTTATTTTTTTCAATTCTTGGTATCAGAATTTCATCAACAACAATCAATTCCTCAATCTCTTGTTTGGGTTGATTGCAAGAGATAAAGAGTAAAATTAAGAATATTGAATAGATTTTTCTCAACAAATTAATTTGATATTGAACCAGCCGTTCCAAAAAAGCCATTTCCATTCAAATAAGGGTCTTCATTTGTTATATGATAATGATAAATTCCGTCAGGAAAATCAGCCGTTGTTGAAACATGACCATGATAATCATCTAAATCCGTATTTGTAATTGTTGTTCCATTTTCATTTGGTCCATAAACTGGAAATCCATCAGAAAGTAGTCCCAAAAATGCATCTTCACCAAATGTTTCTGTTAAAAAAGCTGGTTCTATATGATAATGATATGTAGTTCCTGCAGGATGCCCAAACCATTGGTCAAAAGAATTAATTTCATTTGTTAAAGATGCACCCCCAGCCGCATATTGGTTAAAAAAAACTACTCCATTTCTAGCCAAACCTATAGGGCCCATTGGTGTTGTACTTTTATTATTTGCCTCTGCAGGGTTTAATGTCATTGTAAAGGTGATATTTTGTTCTCCAATTGAATTTGGATTTTGTGTCCAACTCGAATTTGTACCATTATAATCCTCGTATAAAGGATGCGAAGTATCCCAATACGGACTCGTATGATTTGGTAAATCTGTTGTAGTAAAAGTTACTGAAGTTCCGTTTACCGAGTATGACACTGCTTCAATACCATCAAATTTTGATAATATTGGTGTAATGTCATAAGTTGTTGTGTTGTCAGTTGGACTTTCTTCTTCGTTTTCAGACGAGCTACAAGAAAGTATAATTGTTACTCCTAGAAAAAGAGTACTTAATAATTTAGCTAAAGGATATGTTTTCATAATTAAGTGATGTTGATTTATAATAATAGACCTATCAAATAATAAATAGTTTGTTTTTATTCGAATTTATTTAATCCAGTTTTTTCAATTCAAATTGGCATTAATCTTTTTCTATTCTAGGAATTATCTAATTTGTTTGCATAATCAACTCATTTTTTCATCTATAATATTAACCCATCAAGTTTTTTTTCTCTACCAATTTAATTATAAAAATCTTAATTATTACTTTTCATAAAAATCAAATTTTCAAGACGAGAATTATTTTTTTAATAAAATTTAGAATATGTATCTTTGCAAAAAATTATTTTTTATGAAATTATTACTACTCACTTTAGGCTTATTAGCTCTTGGCGTAGCTGGAATAGCTGTTAAAATATGGGCAAAAAAAGATGGTAAGTTTGCAGGAACTTGTGCCAGCCAAAATCCAATGCTTAATACAGAAGGAGAAGCTTGTGGCTTTTGTGGTAAATCTCCAGATCAGTTTGATACGTGTGCTGAACCGCAACATAATTAAACACTTTTTCCTTAAATGGTCTTAACCATGCTTTTTTACATAGTTGTGGTATTTGCTGCAATACAGGTTCTTTATTATCTTTATTTTTCTTCTATATTCTTTAAACCAATAAATAAAGAGATTGAAAGTGACGAAAAGCCTATATCAGTTATTATATTCGCTAAAAATAGTGGAGATTTACTGAAAAAAAATCTTCAATACATTTTAGATCAAGAATATCCAATATTTGAAGTTGTTCTTATCAACAATTATTCTACCGACAATACAATTGAAGTCCTTGAGAATTTTAAAGAAAAAAATAAAAACATTTCAATTATTGATGTAAAAAATACAGAAGCATTTTGGGGTAGTAAAAAATATGCGCTTACTTTAGGCATTAAGGCTGCTAAATACAACCACTTAATATTTACAAGTGCAAACAGTAGGCCAATTTCAAAAAATTGGCTCATAGAAATGAGTAAAACTTTTAGAGATAAAAAAACAATTATTTTAGGTTACCAAAAATTTAAAGTAAAAAATAGTTTATCAAATATTTTTATTCGTTTTCACAATTTATTGCTAGCACTCCAAAACTTTTCTTTTATAAAAACTAGCACCCCATATATGGCATTTGATGCTAATTTTGGATATGAAAGAAAAACTTTTCTAAAAGTAAAAGGTTTTGTAAATCACATAAAAATATATAACGGAGAAAACGATTTGTTTTTAAAAGATGCTGCAAACACAAATAATGTAAATTATACCGTTACAAGTGATAGTTTAGTAGAGATTGATCTTTCAACTTCTTTTAGATACTGGTTTATTGAGCAAAGAAATAAGCTTATTTTACAAAAACAATACAAATTTAAACATCGTTTTGCCATATCTCTATTTTGGGTTTCTAAAATGATATTTTTTGTTTTAGGTATTTTATTATTATTTATCTATCCTTGGAAAATAATTTTATCCATTTTAATAGCTTATTTCCTAATATCATACATTGTAGTAGGCTTTTCTGCAAAAAAATTAAAAGAACCTCATATCATTTTTTTCTTACCCTTCTTGGAAATTGGATTACTATTGATTCAATTTACTATATTTATTGCTAATTTGATTGCAAAACCAAAAATTTGAGTAAAGAAAAAGAAACCCTTGAACATCATATTTTAAAAGCAAAAAATGGAAATCAGACTTCATTTCGTTTTTTATTAGATAAATTTTGGGCCGAAGTTTATCGTTTTCAACTTAAAAGAAATAATAGTGAAAATGATGCTGAAGACATTACGATACAGACTTTTTCCAAGGCTTTTGATAAAATACACACGTTTAATGATGATTATGTTTTTAAAACCTGGTTAATTACCATTTCTAAAAATGTACATATCGATTTATTGCGTAAAAGAAAAGTTTCTGTAGCTACAGAAACTACTAAAAATCAAGAAGATAATGTGTATTTAGTTGTGGATGAAAATCCTACTCCAGAAGATAAAATTATTAGAGAACAAAACTTAGCAAAATTATTGAAAGATATTAAACAATTAAAACCTAAATATCAAGAAGTAATCCAGTTACGTTATTTTCAAGAATTAAGTTATAAAGAAATTGCAGCAAAGATTAATGAACCTATGAACAACGTAAAAGTAAAATTATTACGTGCTAAAAAGTTACTAGCTGAGATTATTGCCAAAAAATAAAAGATAAATAATGAAAGATTTTATATTGTAAGTATTTAAAAATAAAAAATCTAACTTATAATAATAAGATGAAAAAATCATTTTTACAGTCTCTAGGTCCAGGATTATTATTTGCAGGAGCTGCAATTGGTGTATCTCACTTGGTACAGTCTACAAAAGCAGGAGCCGAATTTGGTTTTGGATTATTATGGGCATTATTATTGGTTCATCTCTTTAAGTATCCTTTCTTTCAATTTGGCCCAAGATACGCTGCTGCAACTGGAGAAACTTTATTAGATGGTTACAATAAATTAGGTAAAGGAGTTTTAATAACATATTACATCCTAAACTTTGCAACAATGTTTACCATACAAGCTGCAGTAACTATTGTAACAGCGGGTTTAGCTTCTCAACTTTTTGGTTTTACAAATGATTTAGTAATATGGTCTAGCATAATTTTATTTGTAAGTATTTTAATTTTAATACTAGGCAAATACAAACTTTTAGATAAATTGATGAAATATATTATTATCATTTTAACTATTAGTACAATTATTGCAGTTTCAGTAGCATTTACTAACACAAAAGATACTTTTGACGTTCGTCAGATATTACCTTTAGGTTCAGTTGAACTCACCTTTTTAATCGCCTTTTTAGGCTGGATGCCCGCTCCTTTAGATATTTCGATTTGGCATTCGATTTGGTCTATCGAAAAAAGTAAAAACACTAACATAAAAATAAAACCAAAAGATGCAATTTTTGATTTTAATGTAGGTTATATTGGTACACTTATTTTAGGAATTTGCTTTGTGCTTTTAGGAGCTTTAGTAATGTATAAATCCGGTGGAAGTTTCTCTAACAAAGGAGGTGTTTTTGCGAGCCAATTGATTAATTTATATACTAAAAACTTAGGAAACTTCTCCTATGTATTTATTGCTATTGCCGCATTTACAACTATGTTTAGTACAACAATAACTACTTTAGATGCCTCTCCAAGAACCATGAATAGAAGCTCTAAATTATTATTTAATAAAGAGTTCAAGTTTGGCTATTGGTTTTGGATTACATTTCTTTTTCTAGGAACATTTGCTATCTTAAGATACTATTTAGCAGATATGGGTAATCTTGTTAAAATCGCAACAATTCTTTCGTTTTTAACTGCACCTTTTTATGCAATTTTAAACTACATTTTAATATTTGGAAAACATACTCCTAAAGAGCATCAACCTAATCTGTTTACAAAAATTTTAAGCATTTTTGGTATCATTTTTTTAGTAGGATTTAGCTTGTGGTTTTTAACAAGTATTTAAAACTTTCCTTCGTATCTTTGCACGGTAAATTTAATTGAAATGGCAATAGAAGCAGCAGTACTTCCAGAAAGACCTAAAAAACCAAAGTGGTTGCGAGTTAAGCTACCTGTTGGTAAAAAATATACAGAACTTAGAGGTTTAGTAGATAAATATAAGTTAAATACCATTTGTACAAGCGGAAGCTGCCCAAACATGGGAGAATGCTGGGGAGAGGGAACTGCAACATTTATGATTCTTGGAAATATTTGCACACGTTCTTGTGGTTTTTGTGGCGTAAAAACAGGCAGACCAGAAACCGTAGAATGGGATGAGCCTGAAAAAGTTGCGCGCTCTATAAAAATTATGAGTATCAAACATGCTGTAATTACTTCTGTAGACAGAGACGATTTAAAAGATGGTGGTTCTATTATTTGGGCGGAGACTGTAGATGCTATTAGAAGGGCAAACCCAAACACTACTTTAGAAACACTTATTCCTGATTTTCAAGGAAATACCAAACAAATAGATAGAATTATTAGAGTTCATCCTGAAGTAGTTTCTCATAATATGGAAACCGTTAGAAGGTTAACTCGAGAAGTTCGAATTCAAGCTAAATATGATAGAAGTTTAGGTGTTTTAAAATACTTGAAAGAAAATGGAATGAGAACAAAAACAGGATTGATGCTTGGTCTAGGAGAAAAAGAAGAGGAAGTTGTACAAACAATGAAAGATTTACGTGCCGTAAATTGTGATATTATTACTATTGGTCAATACTTGCAACCAACTAAAAAACATTTACCTGTAAAAGAATTCATTACTCCTGAGCAATTTAAGAAATATGAAACACTAGGTCTAGAAATGGGTTTTATGTACGTAGAAAGTGGTGCCTTAGTTCGTTCTTCTTATAAAGCTCATAAACATGCACAAGATTTGTAAAAATATTATAGAAATTATTCAATTGGTTTTTTGGCACAAAATTTGATGCTATTGAGATGGAGATAATATCAGTATTATTTTCAATGTGTGAATTATTTGAATAAATTGATTTAAAACCATTTCTTACCGAAATGGTTTTTTTATGATATAATCTAGAGATTAAAATAAATTAAATGATTTTTTGAATTGAACTAGAAGATATTACATTTAAGCTACCATCAGAATTAACATAAATTATAAAAAAATCATGAAGGTAATATCGATGTTAATTGTTACTATACGATTTCATAAAAAAAATTAAAGATTTGTTTAAATACCAAAAAATCGTTTAACATTAAATATC
>CAJWAC010000089.1 GCA_913020555.1 uncultured Polaribacter sp.
CTCTCCACTTTGTATTCCCTGTATCTTATGACAATCTTGAATCACTAAAGTTGCTTAGACTCGTAGGTAATCAGGAAAGTATTTGCAATTAACTTAGAATTCTAATAAATATAGCTTCCATCGGCTCATAGTTAATATTAACGCCATTAATATTTGCTCTTATCCACTCATTTGAAGTTACATCAGACCACTCTAGTTCATAGCCAGTTGATAATGCTAAATGTTCAAAAAATACACGTTGAACACGACCATTGCCTTATCTAAAAGGGTGTATCATGTTAAATTCACAGTAGTATTCAGCCAATTTTTTGCATAGCTCAGATTTAGAAAGTCCTGTCAGCCATTTATCGCTAGTTAGTTGTAAAAACAATTTATCAATTTCGGGAACAATCCTCGCAAATATACAAAATGTTGTACCTCCTTTCGATATATTTACGTCTCTTATGTGTCCTGCCCAATCGTAAAGATCTGAAAACAATGCAAGGTGTACGCTTTGCAAATACCTTAAATTATACGGTGGAGCTTGGTATTTCACATTATTTATTGTTAAATCTGTTATTTCTTGCTCAGCATTTTCAAGCTTATTTTCATCTTGAATATTTAATTTATTCTTTAATACAGAAGTTCCTAAGTAGCAGTAACGATCATTTATAGAATCATATTTATCCATCAAATTTTTCTCTATATTTATTAAGAACTTGATCTAATGACTTATTTCCTGATTCTGGCTTAATGTGAATTCCTTCAAGTTTAGAGCTACCTATAAAATTATGTCTTTTATTTTTTTCATATTTTTCATAAGCACTTAACTTTGGTTTTATAAAAAATGACATTAATGAATCAATTTTTTTATTTAAGTCTTTTTTGTTTTTAGCAGAAATATTTAAATTTAAAATATTTTTAAGTTCATTTTTAGAAGAAGAAAGCTCCTCTTTTGATAAAGCATTATCTATAAGGTCTTTTTTTTCATTAAAAACAATCATTATTAATCTGATTTTTTCGTATAAATCCTTCCAGCCCTTTAACCCTAATTTAAAGCCGACTTTTTTTTCAATATAATTTTTAAGTGGTAAATAAGCTCCACAATCTTTTAATGATTCAAGACTGTTGATTTTTTCCACATCAAATAACTCATCTTTATATTCATTCATAGCTTTTAGCATTCGTTCTGATGTACTGTCGTATTATAACTTTTTTTATTCAAATAATCTGTTTCTAAAAAATATTAATTGTCTTTAATACCATCCCATGAACCACTACTGTTAGGAGTTTTCCATGTACCATTGGCTTTTTGGTTCATTAATGATCCAATAAATTCAAGTTCGATTAAAGCATTGTTTACAATAATACTGCCGTCAGGTTCAACTCCACCAGAAATAACAAAGCTTTCATTATCTAAGATAGCGGTTCCGTTAACATCGCCATCTTCAGTAATAGTCATTTGCCATGTTCCCATAGCATCTCCTGAATAAGTACCACTCCAATCTCCTGCATTATCGGCAGTTATTTGATCCACTGAATTTTCTTCACAGGATGCAAACACTAGGCCAATAAATAATATGTATATAATTTTTCTCATCTTCAAACATACTTAAATTTTATAGCTACTTGTATTCAAAATAGATTTTCGGTAGTAAGTTTTCGATTTCTGGGTATTTTACTTTTAATATTTCTAATCAGCTACTCTAAATTGATGTTTTTTTTAGTTAGAGGAATTTATTTATGCAAGGCTTTTTAAGGACGTAATTTTATTTTTTACTTCTTAGACTTTCCAAAATAACAGTTAATAAAATTAAGGCACCTCCAATATAAGTATTTGTACTGGGAACTTCTTTTACAAAAATATAAGCAATAATAATTCCGAAAATTGGTTGAAGGCTACTAATAATACTAGCCGTAGAAGCAGAGAAAAACTGCAGAGAGTGCAGCATTAAACTATGTCCGATTGCGGTAGTTAATAAAGCCAACAACAATAAATATGGAAATTGACTTTCGAGACCAGATAAATCCATAAAAAATAAGGTTGGCAAGAGCAAAATAGTAACAATTACAGTTTGATAAAACATTAACATCGTACCGTTATAATTTGCCACTTGTTTCTTTAATATCAGTATTCTTATAGCGTAACAAAAAGCTGAAAAAACACCAAAAAGAATACCTCTTACTTCATTACTGTCAATACTAAATTCTGGAGTTAAAATATACAGGCCTAACAATACTAAAACACCAAATAGGATATGAATTGGGTTGAATTTTATCTTAAAAAATAAAGGTTCTAAAAGTGCAATTATAATAGGAAAAGTATAAAGCGATAAAATACCTAAAGCTACATTGGAGAGTTTTAAAGCATAAAAATAAGTTATCCAATGAGCAGCCATCAATACTCCACTAATAAAAAATGGTTGATAATCTTTATTAGATGTTATGGTTAAATTTATTTTCTTATACCTGCAATATACATATATAAAAACCATTGCTAATGCTGCTCTAAACCAAATAATAATTTCAGATGGCATGGCAATATATCTGCCTAAAACACCAGAAGTACTTATAAATAAAGTTGCTAGTAATAAACCAGAAATATTTTTAGCGTGAGAATTTTCCATCAAATTTTATTCAATATTTCTAGAGCAGTTTTTACAGTATTAATTTTGATAAAAGTAATCATTAAACGCAATCCGTTTTTGGTTTGCTTTTCTTTCATGACGCAACTTTTTCCGTTTTGTTGCACGTATTTCAACATTTTTGAAAATGCCTCAGTTTGATAGAAATCACTTTGTTGATCGGATAAAAAATAACCAATCATTCTTTTTTGCTTTAGAATAATTTTTTCTAAACCTAAAGCCCTTGCTAACCATTTTATTCTTACAGAATCTAATAAATCTTCAACTTGAGTTGGAAACTCCCCAAACCTATCTATAATTTCAGATTCAAAAACTTGCAATTCCTCTTCAGTTTTTAAAGTTCCTAATTTGTTATATAATGCTAATCTTTCTGTAATAGAGTTGATATAATCATCCGGGAATAGAATCTCAAAATCGGTATCTATAGTTACTTCTTTTACATATATTTTTGGTTTAGAATTATCTGTTGGATATAATTCTTTGAACTCATTTTCTTTCAACTCTTCAATGGCTTCTTGTAATATTTTCTGATAAGTGTCAAAACCAATATCATTAATAAATCCGCTTTGCTCTCCTCCCAATAAATCACCTGCTCCTCTAATTTCTAAATCTTTCATGGCAATGTTAATTCCGCTTCCTAAATCAGAAAATAAAACCAAAGCTTCAATTCGTTTTCTAGCATCATCTGTCATCATATGATAAGGAGGTGTAATAAAATAACAAAATGCTTTTTTGTTAGAACGTCCAACACGCCCTCTCATTTGATGCAAATCAGATAAACCAAAATTATTAGCATTGTTAATAAAAATAGTGTTTGCATTTGGCACATCTAAACCACTTTCTATAATGGTGGTTGATACTAAAACATCAAAATCTCCAGCCATAAAACCAAGCATTAATTGCTCTAGTTTTTTGCCTTCCATTTGCCCATGACCAATACCTATTTTTGCGGAGGGCACTAATCTTTGCAATAAACCTGCAACCTCATTTATATTTTCAATTCTATTATGAATAAAGAAAACTTGTCCGCCTCTTGATATTTCGTAGGAAATCGCATCTCTAATGGTTTCTTCAGAAAAACGGATGACATTACTTTCTATTGGATGTCTGTTTGGAGGTGGTGTTTTAATTACTGATAAATCTCTTGCAGCCATTAAACTGAACTGTAGGGTTCTTGGAATTGGAGTTGCAGTTAAGGTTAAGGTATCTACATTTTCTTTTAGAGTTTTGAGTTTGTCTTTAACTGCAACACCAAATTTTTGCTCTTCATCAATAATTAAAAGACCTAAATCTTTGAATTTTATACGTTGATTTGTCAATTGATGTGTTCCTATAACAACATCAACTTCACCTTTATTAACACCCTCTATAGTTGCTGTTTTTTGTTTAGCACTCCTAAATCGATTTAAATAATCAATTTTGATAGGAAAGTCTTTTAAACGTTCAGAGAATGTTTTAAAATGTTGAAAAGCCAAGATAGTTGTGGGTACTAAAATAGCCACTTGTTTGCCATTGTCAACTGCCTTAAAAGCTGCTCTTATGGCAACTTCTGTTTTACCAAAACCAACGTCACCACAAACCAATCTATCCATGGGTTGCTCTTTTTCCATATCATTTTTTACGTCTTGAGTGGCTGTAAATTGATCTGGTGTATCTTCATAAATAAAACTGCCTTCTAATTCGTGCTGAATATGAGTATCTGGTCCAAAAGCAAAGCCCTTTTGTAGTTTTCTTTTTGCATATAATTGAATCAAATTAAATGCAATATGTTTAACTCTTGCTTTGGTTTTTTGTTTGATTTTTTTCCAGGCTCCAGAGCCTAACTTATATATTTTAGGAGCTTTACCATCTTTACCATTAAACTTAGAGATTTTATGAAGAGAGTGTATGCTAACATATAATATATCACGCTCTCCATAAATCAATTTTATGGCTTCTTGTTTTTTACCTTGAACATCAATTTTTTGTAACCCCCCAAACTTTCCAATTCCATGATCCATATGAGTTACATAATCTCCTATTTCAAGTTTATTGAGTTCTTGCAGAGTAATGGCTTGTTTTTTAGCATAACCATTTTTTAATCTAAATTTATGATAACGTTCAAATATTTGATGATCTGTATAACAAACTAATTTATTAGCTACATCTATAAAACCTTGATATAAAGGAAAAACGATGGTTTCGTAATGAATTTCTTTATCAGAGTCATCAAAAATATCATGAAAGCGTTTCGCTTGTTGTTCATTTGCGCAAAAAATATAATTGGTAAATCCTGCTTTGTGGTATTCTTCTAAATTATCAATTAATAAATTAAATTGTTTATTAAAAGAAGGTTGTGGTATAGTGTTGAAATTAATTTTAGAGTTTTCATTGTTTTGATTTCCAAAATTTATTTGTGTAAAACTTGTAAGTTGATTTAAAATAAAATTACCATCACAAAATAATTCTGAAGGTTTGGCATGATTGATTTCTTGAGATAACTCTTTAAAAGCTGTTTCTGCCTTCTGGTAAAATTTATTTAAATTACCGGATAGTAATGAAATATTTTTTGTAAAAATTACTGTGCTAGATGAAATGTATTTAAGAAAGCTTTCACGGTTTTCTTGTAATGTTTTATTTTCAACATTGGGCATTATAGAAACTTTTTTAAGTTTCTCTTTTGATAGTTGAGTTTCAACATCAAAAGTTCTAATACTATCTATCTCATCACCAAAAAATTCAATTCTGTAGGGTTCATCATTGGAAAAAGAGAAGACATCAATAATTCCACCTCTAACCGAAAAATCTCCAGGTTCTGTTACAAAATCTACTCGTTTAAATTTGTATTCGAATAAAACTTCATTTACAAAATCTAATGATAAACTTTCTTCTACAGCAACTTTTAAAGTACTTTTTTCAAGTTCTTTTTTAGTAACTACTTTTTCAAATAACGCAGTTGGGTAGGTTACAATTACAGCAGGTTTTTTTCTAGAATTAATTCTGTTTAAAACTTCAGAACGCAATAAAACATTGGCATTGTCAGTTTCTTCAATCTGATAAGGTCTTCTGTAAGAACCTGGGTAAAAAAGTACATTTTTATCACCTAAAAGTTGTTCTAAATCATTTAGGTAATAGGCCGCTTCTTCTTTGTCATTAAAAATTAAAAGGTACGGTTTATCGGCTTTTTTAAAAGATTCTGAAATAACAAAAGACAATGAAGATCCTACCAAATTCGTAATCTGAAAATGGTTATTATCTTGTTGTGTGGCTGTAACTATCTGCGAAATATTCGCAGATTTTTGATATTGATTTACAATGCTCTGCTTACTCAACGTAAAATATTTTCACAAATGTAATATCTAAAAATGATAAATACGTAATAAGAGTTTTCTTTTATCATAATATATAATATCTTTGTTATGTTTCAGTTGTATTAATAATCTAAGTCCCCATGAATAGTATTAAAATGAAAGCTTTTATTTGTTTTAGTGTATGCTAATAAAAATAGATGTAGACTTTAAGTTTTAGTTGTTTTTGGTAGAAATGTAATGTTATGGTTAAATTTAAGTTTGTAATAATTTTAGTAATATTATTGTTATCTAAAATTAGTTTAAATGCTCAGGAATCAAGTGATAAATGGGGTTTTGGACTAAATGTTGCATCTGTTTTTTACTCAGATGCAGCCGCAGCTGTTGTAGGAGGTAGTTACATTGCAACAGTTCCAGGATTTAGTATAAGTAGGTATTTGGGGCATAAAATGACAATTTCTGCAACCTTTTCAAACGCTATTAATGATGATATGCAATATTTTTCTAGCGATTTTAATTTAAGTTACGATCTTTTTAATCCTAATCGTTTTTTAAGACCTTATTTGTTAGCTGGTGTTGGTGTCGTAAACCTTTTAGATACTGGCTTAACTTTAAATTTAGGAGGAGGAGGTACCTTGTGGGTGACTAAAAATATTGGATTAAATGGGCAATTCATTTATAAGGTAAGTACTATTGGAGGAGATTTACAAAAATCACATCTTTTTACTTCCGGAGGAATTGTTTATAGTTTTAGTAATTCACGAGGTAAAAGACTTTGGGAAAAATAAATATTGAAGCTGTGCCATCAGTATTATTTTTTGTTTTCTATTTCTGATAAATAATCTGTTAATAAAGCATTCATTTTTTTGCTATTTATAAAGCTATCAATTTGTAGCTCTATTTAAAATTTAGAATTTAATAGAATTGACGTTGGGTAACTCATTTTACCATTGATACTTCCCAATGCTTTCGCTAATTCATGAACACCTGTTTTATTTCCTGCAGGTTTATAAGTAAAAGTTTTATCTAAAAAGGATATGTCTTTTTTCTCCTCGCCATTTAACATTAGTAAATAATACTTTTTATTTAAAAGTTGAATTATATTTGAATTATTAAATGTAGTTTTTTTCATTCCATAACAAATTTTGCACCAATCCGTATAAATGAAAACAAGTAGAGGTTTTTGGTTTTTTTTCTGAAGCTGTTCTACTTCTTTAAAAGAGTAAATCTTTAAGGGTTCAATATTTTGAGATTGTAAGGGTAAATACAAAAAAAGTAAAACAGAAAGCATACAAATTCTCATATAACAGATTTAAAAAAGAGTATAACGTATACCTGCGAAAGCTCTAATTCCTTGATTTGAGGCATACACATAACTTGGGTCAAAAGTTAATGCATCTGGGTCATTTGAATCAACTAGTTTGTCAAAAGGGTCAAAAGGTCTTGAAATACTGTTTGCAGCCGGTGTAAAGTTTAATAAGTTTTTTACACCACCGTAAACTTGCCAAGAATTGCTAAATGTTTTACTTAATTGTATGTTTTGAATGCTAAACCATGGAGAATATTCAGTACGCATATCATTTGGCCCTAAAAGAGGTAGGCGCATTGGTCCGTAAAGATTACCAGTATAATCCAATGTAAAATTATTTTGGAAACGGTAAGAAATAGACCAAACACCACTAAAGCTTTCAGTTAACAATTGTCTTGTCTTTATACTATTTTCAGTAACAGAAACGTCCATTAAAGTAGCTCCAGCGTTTACAGATAATCCATTTGTGAATAAAATATCGGTATTTATAGAAATACCTTGTGATACTGAAAAACCATCTAAATTTGCATATATAATTTTGTTTGGATCAGTTTCATAATCAGGTAAAATTCTATTGTCAAAATAGGTATAAAAAGCACTTGCATCAATTGTGATAAAAGCATTTTCAGAATTTATTTTTTTAACATAATTTATGTTTCCATTCCATGAAGTTTCTGGAGATAATTCTCCATCAAACTCCACAGTTCTTGCGCCTGTTAAAGCAGCATGGTCCTCTGTAAAAACATTGGCAACTCTAAAACCATTTCCAATACTTACTCTAAATATGTTTGAATTATCTCTCGAATTCCATTTGTAATTTACCCTTGGGGAAAAGATGCTTCCATGAATGCTATTGTAATCTAATCTGGCGCCTAATAATAATTTTTTTCTATCTGATATGCTAATTTCATCCTGTGCAAAAACTCCAGGCAAATGAATTCTAGA
The DNA here is from genome assembly GCA_913020555.1 of uncultured Polaribacter sp. Taxonomy (GTDB): domain Bacteria; phylum Bacteroidota; class Bacteroidia; order Flavobacteriales; family Flavobacteriaceae; genus Polaribacter. The sequence goes on from CAJWAC010000089.1 coordinate 8,166, forward strand.
AGGTTCATTACCAATTCCATTTGCATCTAAAGTAGCAAAAGTATTATCGTCATAGAATGTATATCTGTAAGCTAAACCAAGCAATAAATCGTGTTTTTTGTTGATATTTTTATTGTATATAAATTGACCAAAGGCTATAAATTGTTCTGCATCATAGGCATCAGTTCCATAAAAAGAATCTTGATAATGCCCATTTGCGCTAAACTGAAAATTAATGTTTTCACTTGTAGGTAATTCATAAGTACCAAAAGTTTCCCATCTATTGGTGTAAATACTTTCTCCGTAAATAACATCTGTGCCTCTAAACTGTTTTTCCCAATCCAATTCTCCTCCCCATCTGTCTTCATAAACATACCTTCCTGCAATTGTAAAAACCTTATTACTTTTTCTTTGAATATTTATTTTATTGAATAATGATATTCTATTTTGAAGCGTTAAATCTGTAAAATTATCATTATTATTATCTATTCTATTTTGAAAATTAAAGTAGTTTACACCTAAAAGAGCATCTGTGTTTTCTGATAGTTTGTAGCGTAAACCGACATCTAAATTTACTTCTCCCCAAGAACTAGCAAAAGTATCCGTAGTTAATTTCGGAGAATTAGATGGTTTTTTGGTAATGATATTTATAATTCCTCCAACTGCTTCTGAGCCATATAATGTAGAGGCCGGTCCTTTTACAACTTCTACTCTTTCTATTAAAGCCTGTGGTATTCCTGTTAATCCGTAAACTGTAGAAAGTCCACTAACTATGGGCATTCCATCTATTAAAACAAAGGTATAAGGGCCTTCTAAACCATTAATATGAATATCACCTGTGTTACAAACATTACAATTCAGTTGGGGTCTTACTCCATTTACATTTTGTAAAGATTCAAAAATAGAAGGAGTTGGATTTTTCTTAAAAAAGGTTTCACTATATATCTCTACAGGAACAGGACTTGCTGTTTTTGAAACGGGTCTTAAAGTCCCAGAAACTACAATTTCATCCAAAGAATTATCCTCTAGTAAACTAAAGTTTTTAGTCAGGCGGTCATCACTAGAAAAAGCAATCTTTAAAGTTTTTGTTTTAAAACCGATACTACTTATAATTAAGGTATAACTCTCTTTTTTAATATTTTTAAGTTGATAAAAACCTTTCTCATCAGTTGATGTACCAATGTTAGTCTTCTTTAGATAAACATTTGCATAAGGAATAGGATTATTATTTTTATCCGTTATTTTACCTGAAATTGATTGCCCTAAAGACACGGTTGAAATGAATATTAAAATAATAACATTTAGATACTTCATAAGTAAATTTTTGGCAAATATAATCTATTTTTTAGACTTGTCTAAAAATATATTTTAATAAAATAAAAAGTATATATTTGCAAAACTAAAAGTAAGTTATGTTTACGCTTTCTGAAGAAAACTATTTAAAAGCAATTTATCATTTAGAATTAGAGTCTGATAAAGGTATCAGTACAAATG
>CAJWAC010000090.1 GCA_913020555.1 uncultured Polaribacter sp.
TCGAAAGTAGAGCAAGCTGTGAAAGATATTAAAAGTCCTAAAATTGCGTGTTTAGGTTTGGCGTTTAAGCCTGATATTGATGACCTTCGTGAAAGTCCTGCCCTAGAAATAACAAAACTTCTTTCTGATAATACTGGCTATAAAATACTCGCTGTAGAACCAAATATAAAATATCTACCTAATGTTCTTGCAAACCGCAAGAATGTTAAGCTAACCACTTTGGAAGAAGCCCTGGAGAGTGCTGATATTGTAGTGGTATTGGTTAAGCATAAAGAGTTTGTAAGTTTAAAAAATACACATGATATTTTAGATTTTGTAAATACAATGGATGGTAATATCTAGTATTTGAATTTCCCGATTAGTTGTATTGTTATATTTAAGGCTCTCCTGCTAAAATAAAAACGCTTAAAATTATGGGAACGGAGCACAGCGAAGTGATGATTTTTAGTCCGCAGTAGGCGACAGGGGGACTCGCTAATCTGAAGTGAGATGTAAGCTCGCTCGCGAGGAAACAATTCTATATCGACAGCCGTCAAGTCAATGTGGGAGCTTTAATGAAGCAGATTTTGTACGTAGTTGAAGCGGACGTAGGACGAACTGAGGCCCCCATAAATCGCTACCTAAGCTCATAATTTAAAGGAAAATACCAATGAATAAAAATTTTTTAGAGTCACTAGAAGGTTTGAAGAAAACAACACCGGTTATTGTATGTGGTGCAGCTAGGTCAGGAACAAGGATGATGACAGATATTTTAAATACTCATAAGAATATTTTAATTCAAGAAGAAATGCATGCTAATACAATTGAATCATACTTTAATATGCTTCGTAATATTGATGATGTTTTTGACAGCTATTCGGAAAGAAAAGGTTATCAACTAGATACTCATTGGAATAATTCAAAACATATTTTATCCCATGTTTTTTTTGCAACAGCAGGAAAGAAAAAAACTACTAATAATACAAAAGAGATTACATTCCATGGTATTAAAACTCCTGGATATGAAAGATACTTTCCCGAACTTGAAGATGCATTTAGTCACACTCCTCCTATATATATATATATTGTATGAGATCTGTGGATTCAGTATGGAGGTCATGGAAATCACTAGAGTTTTTAGATGATATTAAGGTTTTTGAATCAAGGTATGAAAGATCATTAAGGCAAGCAATTAAAATAAAAAATAAAACAAAAGATAGGTTTGTGTTATTTAATCTTGATAGTTATATTGAAAGTATAGATAAAGTCAATTTTCTTAAATCTGAATTATTTGAAAAACTTGAACTTGAGATTGATGAATCAACAGCCCATTTATTAAAGTCGTTACAAAATCGCAATTCTATTCAAAAAAAAGGTTCTTCGTATGTTAAAAATATTAGTATCAATGATGAAATGATATATTTAAGAAAAAATAAAAAAATTATTTCTTACAAAAATATTTTAATGGAAGATTTATAATATAGGTATGAATGAAGTTTTTGGAGAATTACTAATACATATTGGTTACCACAAAACAGCAAGTTCTTGGCTGCAACAAAGAATATTTACTTCCAAAAGTAAATATTTTGAACCATTGTCAAGAAGAGCTAAGGGGCCAAGTACAGTAGCAAGAAAGTTTATTTATAATGATGATAAGTATATGTTATCACCATTTGATTTTAATGAAGAAGAAATAAAAAAAGAAGTAACTGATATTTTATCTAAAAGAAGAAAATCTAAAATATATGTCATTTCAAATGAGAGGTTATCTGGTAACCCTCAATCATCAGGGTATGATGCTGAAAAAATAGCTTATATGCTAAAAAGAAATTTTCCTACGGGTAAAGTTTTAATTATCATTAGAGAGCAAAAAAGTTTTTTATATTCAATTTATTTTCAATACATATCAAATGGAGGTACTATGAGTTTGGAGAACTACCTAAATACTAAATATGATGGAAAAAGACCTTTTTTTTCACCATCTTATATTGACTATCTGCCTCTGGTTAGTAAGTATTATTCCCTATATGGAGAGGAAAAAGTTTTAGTGTTACCATATGAGTTATTTAAAAGTGATCCTGCTATGTTCTTTGCTAAATTAGGTGGTTTTTTAAATATAAAACTAGATATAGATGAAAAAGAATACGATGTTAATATCAATGAAAATATATCAATATCAAGTAGGTATTATTTTAGGTTTTTAAATATTTTTTTAAAAAGTAATTCTGTAAATAATTATTCGATATACAGCAATAAGTTTACAGAATTTTTTTCCAAAAAAACATTAAATATACTGGAAGTTATAATGCCTTCATGGATTGACAGTTATTTAGAAAAAAAATTAAAAAAAACTATTTTAAATTTTTCAAATAAAAGGTATACAGAGTCGAATTTAAAATTAAGTAAATTAATTAACCTGCAACTTAGTAAGTATAATTATGAGTAGAGATATAAAAAAAATTATACCAGTAGAATGTTTTTTAAATAGAGTTTTCCCAGCCTCTGTTTATAAAAAAGATGCTAGTTCAATCATAGAATATAAAATATTTAAACCAAGAAAGGATTGTGAAGATTTTACTATAAAATTTCCGGTTGACTGGGAAGCATTAGATAAAAAAGAAGATAGAAATTGGCGTATGCAACTTCAAGGGTGGGCAATGTTTCATCCCATTATGAATTTCTTTGATGGCAGTGACGAAAAAGATAAAATAATGAATTATTTTTTTGAAGTATGTTGTGATTGGAATATAAAGTATGGAGATGACCCGGCAAATATTGTAACAAGTAGAATGCCAGAATCTTATACTTGGTATGATATGTCAGTTGGTTTTAGGGCGTTAGTTATCGCTTTTTTTCTTGATAGAATTGATTTTTTTAATATTGAAGTTTCAGAAATAAATCGAATATTACTCAATAAATTAGCAATAAAACATATTGATAATTTAAAAAGAGATGAGGTTTTTAGTTTAAATAATCATGGTATGTTTCAAATACAGGGTTTAATGGCGCTTATACAGCTAGATGGTATTGAAAAGTACCGTGAAGAGAATTTGTATGCATTAGAAAAAATGGAAGAATTAGTTTTGTCTCAGTATGATAATAATGGTGTGCATTTGGAGCATTCACCCCATTATCATTTTTATGCATTAACTACCTTTGAAAACCTACTTGTTAATGATTGGTATGACGATAAACCTATTATTAAACAAATTGTAATAAAAGCACAAAGTATTAAAAAATGGTTAGTTGATCCATATGCTAGACCTGCATGTATTGGTGATAGCATAATGACTGTACAAAAAAGTGTGGATTTTAACAATAAGTCATTTTCAAAGGAGTTAGAAGTAGTAACAGATGATAAACAATTTGTTTATAGTAACTTCAATGATTCTGGCTATTCTGTATTTAGATCGCGATGGGATAAGAATCCTGAAGATAGTACTTATCTGTTTTTTATGGGAATGTATAATAGAAAAACACATAAACATAGAGACTGTTTGTCTTTTGAATGGTTTGACAATGGCGATAAAATTCTTTGTGATAGTGGTAAATATGGATATATCAGTGATAAGTATAGAAATTATTTTTTAAGTAACAGAGCACATAATACAGTTGAAATAGAAGGTTTTGATATACTGAAAATAAAACCTTATGGCAGTGCAATTAAGAGCTCATCATATAAAAATAATATTTTCACTATAAACTCAAAACTGGATTACCCTGCTATTAAATTTGACAGGACTTTATATTTAAAATCAAATAAATGGCTTGTAGTTGTTGATGAATTGAATTTTAAAAGAGCAAGACAAGCTACACAGTGGTTTCATATTGAAAAGAGCTATAAGCTCATTAGTTCGAGTGATAATCTTTGTACTTTCAAAAAAAATGATAAAAGTTTAATCATACATAATTTAAATACAAATACAAATAACTCCATTTTTTGTGGCGATAAAGATAATATGCAAGGTTTCGTTAGCGAAAATGATTTTGTATATGATGATGGTTATGCCTTGGGTTTTGATTTTCATGGGAAAAATGAAACTTTAGTAACTATACTTGCATTAAATAATGAATCGTATTTTGAAGCATTAACCTATGTAAAAAATGAAGACCTATTTCAATTAGATTTACTTGAACCTGATAAATTTCTTACTTCAAACTCTCTAATAAAGAATATTAAACATAAATCCTATGTTGACTGTAATATAGATTTTATTAATGGTAAAAATACTTATAGTATTTTTGAAAATGAAATGAGGTTTGATTTTTATTTAGATAAAAAAAATTCTAAAGAAATAGTCGTAATGCTACCTGGTGCAATAGATAGAAGTAAAAAAATATATAATTTTCAAAGACACTCATGGTCAAATGATGTGGATTATTCATTACTGAGTATGCTTGATCCTACTGTACGAGAAGATAATGAAATTAGTATTGGTTGGTTTCAAGGTTTAGGGGATAACTATGCTGGAGATAATTTAGTAAAACTACTAAAAAAACTTTTTTTTAAGAATAATGTTGATGAATCAGATGTAACATTTTTTGGTTCATCTGCCGGTGGATTTTCATCTTTAAAATTAGCTAATGATTTTCCCTGTTCAAAGATTATTGCTATTAACCCTCAAATCTATATATATAACTATTCAGAAAATGAATTTTCTAAGCTATTAAAATATACATTTTTTAATGAAGATAAAAATAATGTAATAAATAAAAATAAAGATAGATTGAGCGTAAATATTGATTTTACAAAGAGAGCCGCACCAATATATTATTATCAAAATACTTCAGATTTACATCATATGAGTAAACATCTAGAAGTATATTTAGCCACATTAAATAACAATGATTTTCAAGTTGTTGAAAATAATAAGATAGCTGAATTAAAAAAATTAAACGTGTTATTTTATGAGGATTCGGAAAGTGGACATAGCCCTCCAAATAAGATGAAAACTATAGAAATAATAAATAATATTATTCAAAATTTCAGAGGATAAGTTAAAAGTGAGTATTTTGAATGTTTTTAAACAAAATAAATATAAAAAGCTTAAAAAAGAATTATTAAAAGATTCTAAAAACATAAATGGTATTGAACTTTCAAAAGAGAGGGTTTCACGTTTGTGTAAAAGCCAGCCTGAAAAGTGCTACAGATATAAGAAGATTTTTTTTATTATTTATAAAGATATCGCAACCAGTGAGGCAATCCCTTATGCAGAAGATGTATTAAAACATGAACTTGACCCAGAGTTTATAAAGGTTTTGGCTGCGCGATATAGGAAAATTGGAGAAGTGAAAAAAGCAAAAGAACTTTTACTTGACGTAAGTGAGCGAGATTACGCTATAGAGTTTTTAACTTTAAAATCTTTTAGTGCAATTATTAATGAATGCGAAGATGATAAAGAAGTTGCTGAGAAAATCAATCAATTACTAGAAGATTTTCCTGATGAAAGGGATAAAGTTTTCAACCTTACCTTTTCTTTGCTAAAAGATGCAAAAGTTGATATTGCCATTGAATATGGCATGCAATATTTTTTGTCTAACCCGGCAGACAATAAATTTAGCAATATATTACTAAAAAGACTAACTATAGAGAAACATGAGGAGAAAATAGACTTTGTACTTGCAGTGAAAAAAGATATTCAGTATATCAATAAATTGAAAAATGGAAGCTTATTTCATACTGCTGATTTTAGTAAAGGACAGTACGAAAAAGAATTAGCAATAGTAGTAAAAAAAGTATCTACACCTGCTTTGGAATATTATATTAAACAGGTTGTAAATAAATTTAAAACTTCTAAAACGGTGGTGTACAAATCTACTTTTATAGTTTTAAAAGATACTAATGAGAGGCTGTCATTAGAATACTTTTTGTTATATGAAGATAGCGAAATAAATTTCACTAAGAATGAAAAAATTAAAGAAAAAAATAAGAATATTGTAAATCTATTAGAGTCCAGCGAAGTATTACCGTTATGGGCGTTTAAAAAAAATATTTATAAAAAAGAATTAGAATATTTCTCTATTAAATTAAATAAAGAATTATTGGAAGGATATATACACAATGTCATAAATAAATTTCCAAAAAATATAGATGTTATAAATAAAATAACTTTTAGTGTATTGAAAGATTCCAATACTGAAATTGCGGTGAAATATGGTTTAGATTTTTTTGAAAATCATAATGATGATATTGCATTTATTAAACCATTAATCAAAAGGCTAGAAAGATTAAAGAGAAATAACGATATATTGGAAGTAGCAAAAAAAGCATTACTCACTATAGATGATGATGATTTAAATTTTATCGTAATTAAAAATAATCTAAATAGTGAGGTTGACCAATATTTTTCAACACATGATAAGTTTACAGTTATCAATGAGCTGGATGATTTTCTAATAAAACTAGAAAATAAATATAAGAACAATCTCAGTGATCTCTACAGGGTACTATATGGAAAAATTTCAACTATAGACTATAAACTTGCTTTACTCTATGCGAATAAAGCTTTGGAAATTAAATACAATGAGTATGTTATTAAAGATATTTATGACTTACACATAAGATATGGTGAGTTAACTGAGGCCTACAAGTCAATTCCAAAAGATGTTCAAATGCCTACGCTAGTAACTAAGATGAGCAATGTGGAGTCATTCTTAGACTTATATGAAAATGGTTTTGATTTAAATATAGTAGATTGTAGCCAAAACTATATCCCAAATAAAAATAAAGTATTATATCTATTACATAATAGCTTACCTCATAACAGTGGTGGCTATGCTACTCGAACACACGGCTTGCTAACAGGGGCAGCCAGTTATGGGTGGAATATGCACGGGGTTTCAAGACTTGGATACCCATGGGACAAAATGCCTGAAAAAGAATCTATAATAAGACATGACATCGATGGAATTGCCTATCATAGATTGTCAAAAGAAGGTGTTGGTCTTGGCAAATTACCATTAAAACAATATTTGGAAGAATATGCATTAGAGCTATTAGAATTTGCGAGAAAAGAAAAACCTGAAATAATTCACGCAGCTTCAAATTATATGAATGGATGCGTTGGAAGCTATGTCGCAAAATGCTTGGGCATTAAATTTGTATATGAGGTAAGAGGTTTATGGGAAATAACTAGAGTTTCAAGGCAACCTGGATGGAAAGATACTGAATACTATAACCTCATGGTTAAGATGGAATCAGAAGCAGCCAAAGGTGCAGATAAAGTACTCACTCTTACCCAGGCATTAAAGGATGAAATGATAAGTAGAGGGGTGGAGGCCGGTAAAATTTCTCTTTTACCGAATGGTGTAACAAGCAATCGTTTTACACCAAGAGAAAGGAATTCAGATTTAGAAGAAAAATTAAATTTTAAAAACAAAATAGTTATAGGGTATATAGGTTCAGTTGTCGAGTATGAGGGGTTAGAATTACTAGTAGAAGCCATTAAAATTCTAGTTGATAAAAGTATTAATAATATGCATGTATTAATAGTTGGAGACGGAGCAGTACTTGGGTTTATTAAAAATGCTGTACAAGAGAATCAACTTGAAGAATACTTTACATTTACGGGGAGAATCCCCCATGACGAGGTTGAGGAATATTATTCATTGGTTGATATCGCTCCCTTCCCTAGAAAAGGTCAGCCTGTCTGTGAAATGGTATCGCCATTAAAGCCTTTTGAAGCAATGGCAATGGAAAAAGCTGTCATATCATCTAATGTCAATGCATTAGCTGAAATTATAAAAGATGGTTTTAATGGTTTATTATTTCAAAAAGATAATTTCTCAGACTTATCTATAAAACTAGAAAAGCTTATTTTAGATGATGAATTAAGAAGTAAACTCGGGAAACAGTCTAGGGAGTGGGTATTAGAGTATAGAGATTGGGGTGTTATTTCAAAAATATTAAATGACACATATAATGAAATAACCGGTGAAGATAAATTATCAAACTAAAAATAGAATTTAATAGCCTTGTTAAAAAAATATTAAATATTTATATAAAAAAAAGAGATATTAAAAGTGTATTGTTAATAATCAAATTTTTCCCTAAAAATACATTTTGGTTATCTTCTCGCTTAATCCAGATCGGTTATTTAGATGCCGCATTAAAATTAGTTACACAGACAGAGGTAAGCATTAAAAAACATGAGCTACCAATTCAAGATAGAGTTTTATCAATGGATAAAATTAGAAATAATGGCTTAAGCATAGCTCCAGTAATAAAAGAACCTATTGAGAAGGTCAATGTATTATTTGCAGTACATAATTCATTACCTTACGACAAGGCTGGTTATGCTTTAAGAACACATGCCATTGTAACTAAGCTTCAAAAAAATAGTATTAATCTTATGGTGGCAACAAGAGCTGGCTATCCATGGGATCTACAAAAACATAAACATTTAGATGGCAGTGCTAGAGAAAACGTTATAGATAGTATTAAATATTTACGATTAGCAGATGATGATAAGACCTTTAAAAAAGGTTCTGATTTTAACTATATAAAAAATTATTCAGATGAGTTGATAAAAACGGCTAAAAAAAATGATATCACTATCTTGCATGCTCATTCTAACTATTTAAATGCTTTATCAGCGATAAAAGCTTCAAATGAATTGGGTGTCCCTTCTGTTTATGAGGTAAGAGGGCTTTGGCACTTTACAAGATTAACGCAAGACCCAAGTTATAAGTACAACGGAATGTTTGATTATGAACAGGAGATGGTAAAGGGTGCGGCAAAGGCTGCTGATGCAGTTGTTACCATATCTGATGCACTTAAGAACTTAATAGTAAGCTGGGGGATAGATAGTGAAAAAATAATAGTGGTACCCAATGCTGTAGATACTTCACTATTTAACCCTCAAGAAAAATCAAAGAATCTAATTGAAAAGCATAACCTCCACGGTAAAATTGTTGTAGGTTTTATAGGTTCTATTACTGGCTATGAAGGGTTGGATAATTTAATTGTAGCAGTTGATGAGCTAATAGCAGATAAATATAATATATCTTTAATAATTGTTGGTGATGGAAATGGAAAAAATAAATTTGAAAAAATAGCTAAATCAGATCAGATTATTTTTACAGGAAGAGTTCCATTTTCAAATGTAGGGGAATACTACTCAGTATTTGATATTTGTGTTTACCCAAGAAATAATTCTGAAGTCTGTCGATATGTCCCTCCGTTAAAGCCATTAGAAGCAATGGCTATGAAAAAAGCTGTTATTGTTTCCGATGTAGCTCCATTACTTGAAATGATTGAAGATAAACAGACAGGTTTAGTTTGTAAGGCAGATGATATAGATAGTCTGAAGGGTGCTGTAATCAAGTTATATGAAAATAAAGACTTAAGAGAGCGACTAGCTACGAATGCTAATAAATGGGTTGTAAAAAATCGCTCGTGGGATCTAGTTGCAGAAAAATATCATGAGATATACAATTCATTTAAATAAAGGTTCAGGATGAGAATTGGTTTGATTTCAGATGAATTAACAGCTGAGGCTCTGAAATATGAATCCACTGTTGAAAATATAACACCCTTGAATTATCGTTTTGTTTTACGTTTTTGGAAACCAGATTTTCTATTCGTAGAGTCCGCTTGGCAAGGCCATAAAAACAAGTGGAAGTT
>CAJWAC010000091.1 GCA_913020555.1 uncultured Polaribacter sp.
TCTCTTATTTCATTATTCTCAGAATCTTTTTTATACTTATATCCATTACCAATTTGTGAAGTAAAGTTGAAAAAGGCTGAAAAAGATAAATTTCTAGTAAATTCTTTACCAACAATTGACTGAATGAGGATTCTATCATCAATCTTTCTTGCAAATGGAGCATTCTTATATTTAGCTATTCCAAAAGCTGATTCAACATTTGATAACCAGTCCCAACCCTTATCCTTATATTCCCATTCATAATCAAATTTTATTGTAGCTGAAAAATTGTTAGTGCCACCTCCAACCCAATCACTAAATCCAGTTTGATTAAGTAAGACAGTAACATTTCCTCTTTTTGTCCAAAGAGAATCTTTTTCAACTATTTCCTGAGAATAGATGTTTACAGAAAAAATGAGAATAATTATTAAGTATCTCATGAAATGATTACAAAAAACCTAATTCAAGTTTAGCTTCTTCACTCATAAGATCTTTTGTCCATGGTGGATCAAATGTAATTTCAACTTCAGCAGTTTTAACCTCGTCTATTGATTTAATTTTTTCCTCTACTTCTTGAGGTAGAGACTCAGCAACAGGACAATTTGGTGATGTTAGAGTCATCATGATTTTTACTTCATTATCTTCATTTACAAAAACATCATAAATCAATCCTAGTTCATAAATGTCTACAGGGATTTCTGGATCAAAAATAGTCTTAATAACACGAACAATTTTTTCGCCTAGTACATTAGTGTCAATAGTTTCCTCACTCATTATTTAAGTTGTGTTTGGTATGCAATAGCATACATTTTTATTTGTTTAATCATACTGGTTAAACCATTTGCTCTTGTTGGCGATAAATGTTCTTTCAAGCCAATATCATCAATAAAACCTGTTTCAGCAGCTAATATATCTTTGGGTTTTTGTTCTGAAAAAACTCGTAATAATAAAGCTACAATACCTTTTGTTAAAATAGCGTCACTATCTGCCGTATATTTTATGGTATCATTTTCTAACTCAGAATACAACCAAACTTTAGATTGGCAACCTTTTATTAAGTTTTCTTCTAATTTAAAATCGTCATTAATAATTGGCAAGGATTTGCCCAATTCTATAATGTATTCATAACGTTCCATCCAATCATCAAACATAGAAAACTCATCAATAATTTCTTCTTGTATTTCTTTGATAGTCATTTTTAAAACTTATTTTTGCTCTTTGTAATTATATGCAAAATTAGGCATTAAATGCCACATATAAGAATAAGCAAATAAATATTAATAATGTGTTATAAAGTTAAACTATAGCACTTTTTAATTCCTTCTTTGAAGGATATAATTTAGACATATGAGTAAACTATTAGCAGTTGGAACAGTAGCTTTTGATGCAATTGAAACCCCTTTTGGTAAAACCGATAAAATACTTGGTGGTTCAGGCACTTTTGTAGGTTTAGCAGCAAGTCAGTTTGGTATTGAAACAGGAGTTGTTTCTGTTGTTGGAGGAGATTTCCCTGAAGACTACCTAAATATGATGAATGCCAAAGGAATTAATACTGATGGTATAGAAATTATTGAAGAAGGTAAAACATTTTTCTGGAGTGGAAAATATCATAATGATATGAATTCACGTGATACTTTAATTACAGAATTAAATGTATTAGAACATTTTCAGCCAGTAGTACCTGCAAATTTCAAAGACGCGGGTATTGTAATGTTAGGTAATTTACATCCTTTAGTACAAGCATCTGTTTTAGATCAAATGAATAAAAAACCAAAATTAATTGTTTTAGATACAATGAATTTTTGGATGGATATTGCTTTAGATGATTTACATGCAGTTTTAAAGCGAGTAGATGTAATTACTATTAATGATGAAGAAGCTCGTCAACTTTCAGGAGAATATTCTTTAGTGAATGCTGCAAAAAAAATTCATGAAATGGGCCCAAAATATGTGGTCATTAAAAAAGGAGAACATGGAGCGCTACTATTTCATAAAGGAGATATGTTTTACGCACCAGCTTTACCTTTAGCAGAAGTTTTTGATCCCACAGGAGCTGGAGATACTTTTGCAGGTGGTTTTTGTGGATATTTGGCAAAAACTGAAAACATTTCTTTTGATAATATGAAAAATGCCATAATTTATGGTTCTAATTTAGCCTCTTTTTGTGTAGAAAAATTTGGAACTGAGAGAATGCAAGAATTAAAATCTGAAGAAGTACAAAAACGCTTGCAGGCTTTTAAGAAGCTAACACAGTTTGATATAGAAATATCGTAAATAAAAATCCGCGTCTACAAACGCGGATTTTTTTATAGTGTAAATTAAAAATTAAAATTTATGAGTGATGCTATTAAGCACGAATGTGGAATTGCATTAGTTAGATTAAAAAAACCTTTACAATTTTACAAAGACAAATACGGTTCTGCTTTTTATGGGATCAATAAAATGTATTTGTTGATGGAAAAACAACACAATCGTGGACAAGATGGTGCTGGTTTTGCAAGTGTAAAGTTTAATATTAATCCCGGCACAAGATATATCAGTAGAGTACGTTCTAACAAAACACAACCTATTCAAGATATTTTTGCTCAAATAAATGATAGAATTAATGGCGTTTTAGAAAAACATCCTGAGCGAGTAGATGACGTTAAGTGGCAAGAAGAAAATATGCCCTATTTAGGAAATCTGTTTTTAGGACACGTACGTTACGGAACTTTTGGTAAAAACAGCATAGAAAGTGTACACCCATTTTTACGCCAAAGTAATTGGAAACACCAAAATCTAATTGTTGCAGGAAATTTTAATATGACCAATTCTAAGCAAATGCTAGAAGAACTAGTTGAACTAGGCCAGCATCCAAAAGAGTTTACAGATACAGTAACCGTAATGGAAAAAATTGGTCATTTTTTAGAAGATGAAGTAGCTGAATTATATCAAAAGGCCAAAAAAGAAGGGTTTAACAAACGAGATGCATCACCGTTTATAGAAGAAAATTTAAGTCTAAAAAAGGTATTAAAAAGATCTTCTAAAAATTGGGATGGAGGATATGCAATGGCAGGTTTAGTTGGTCATGGAGACGCTTTTGTTTTACGCGACCCAAATGGAATTAGACCTACTTATTTTTATGAAGATGATGAGGTTGTAGTTGTAGCATCAGAAAGACCAGTAATACAAACGGTATTTAATGTAAAAATAAATAAGGTACAAGAATTAGAGAGAGGACATGCATTAATCATTAAAAAAAGTGGAGCTGTTTCGATTGAAAAAGTAAATGAACCTAAAGAAAATAAAGCTTGTTCTTTTGAGCGCATTTATTTCTCTAGAGGAAGTGACGCAAGCATTTATGAGGAACGTAAAAATTTGGGGAAATACGTATTCCCTAAAATTTTAGAATCTATAGATTCTGATATTTCAAACAGTGTTTTTTCATTTATACCAAATACAGCAGAAACCTCTTTTTATGGAATGACTGAAGCAGCTGAAGATTTACTAAATCAGCAAAAAACAAAGAAAATATTAGAAGGTGGAAAAAACCTTTCGGCAGAAAAGGTTACTCAAATTTTATCCGAAAGACCACGTTTTGAAAAAATAGCCATTAAAGATGCTAAATTAAGAACATTTATTGCTGATGATAACTCACGTGATGACTTAGTAGAACATGTATACGATATTACTTATGGAGTTGTAAAACCTACAGATAACTTAGTAATTATTGACGATAGTATTGTACGTGGAACAACCTTAAAAAAGAGTATTATAAGAATATTAGACAGATTAAGTCCTAAAAAGATAGTTGTAGTCTCTTCTGCTCCGCAAATCAGATATCCTGATTGTTATGGAATTGACATGGCAAGAATTGACGCTTTTATCGCCTTTAAGGCAGCTTTGGAATTATTACAAGATACCAATCAATATCATATTATTGATGAGGTTTATAAAAAATGTAAAGCACAACAAACCAAAGAAGATCACGAAATTACCAATTATGTAAAAGAAGTTTATAAACCTTTTACAGCCGAAGAGATTTCTGATAAAATTGCTCAGATGCTAAAAACGAAAGATATAAAAGCAGATGTTGAAGTAATATATCAATCTATAGAAGGCTTGCACAAAGCTTGTCCTGATAATCTAGGAGATTGGTATTTTACAGGAAATTACCCAACTCCAGGAGGAATGAGGGTTGTTAATGAAGCTTTTATTAACTTTTATGAAGGAAATAATAAAAGAGCTTATTAATAATTGAGAGTGGTTGGAATTAAGAAATTAGATTTCAAAAAAAATAAGCAAATAAAAAATCAGGATTACGATATCGTAATCCTGATTTTTATTATAAGATAAAAGATGATAATTAAAAGATTATTATAATTAATTACCTGGTGCTGTTGAAGAATAGTTAATCTTAAGAGCATTTACATCCCTTAATTTTAATCTAATATCAATAATTGTACCTACGTTAGATTCTTTGTCTGCCTTTATAGAAGTTGTCATAAAAGGATGCATCGCTTCAGCTAACTTATCTCTTTTACTAAAAATAAAAGCAGGAACTTGATCTGCTGACGATATTTTATCATTCAACTGAATCTTATTATAACCTACACCATCTCTATTAGGATCTTTAGATTTACCAACATAAATAGTGCTCACCAAGCTTTTATCCTCCAATTTTTTAATTTCGGTAGCACTTGGTAGCCTAGGGTTTTCAATTACCAAATTCGTTTCTCTCATAGTTGTAGTAACCATAAAGAAAAATAGTAACATAAAAACAATATCTGGCAAAGCTGCTGTATTTACAGCTGGAATTCCTTTTTTCTTTTTTCTAAATTTAGACATTTTGTTATAAATTTAAATTAATTATGAAGTTGGTTCAGCGTCCGAAATAATTTGAGGATAAGCCTTTTTGATATCTTCTACTTTTAACTTTAATTGACTAGCTAAATCTTTTGAATCAGCACTTTTCTTTGCATCTCTGTAGGACTCTTCCAATTCATCAAACGACATATTATAACGTTGTTTGCAAAGCCTGTTTCTTAACTCAGAATACGCTCTCAATAATTCATTTTGAACCTGAATATATACTCCATATTCTGTACCTCTATCACTTTGAACAGAAATAATCGCTTTGTTGGGATGATCTGAAGAAGCATCACTTCTTTCACCTTGACAGTAATCACAAGATTTACCTGGAGTACCGTCTTCTGCAGGTTTACCTAAACCTCCGCCATTATCAATGAACTTTACAGCTGCGTCTTTAATATCCTTAATTTCCATTGGTTCATTCTCAACCAATAAATCATTATTTCTATTGATATTTACCTCAAAAATATTTTTCTCTTTGATTACTGGAGGAACATAGTCTGGAGGTGGCTTTTCTGACAACTTCTTAGAAACACCTGAATCTACATTCATGGTTGTAGTAACTAAGAAGAAAATCAATAGCAGGAAGGCAATATCTGCCATAGACCCTGCGTTAATTTCTGGATTTTCTCTTCTTGCCATAATTTATGATGGTTTAACTAAGCCTTTTAATAAATCCCAAACAAAAAATAAGCCAGCAATAATTAATAATATAGTACTGTACCATATTCCTGTACCTACCCATTTATTTACTGAAGAGCCTTCTTCTCCTCCTTTTAGAATATTTAATCCATTTGCATCGTAAACTACATTACTGTCTGATAAGAAAAATGCAATAAACAACAATACAGCTAATACAGCCAAACCACCTAAAGTTTTCTTTAAGTTATCTGGATTTCTAAATAGGCTTACCAAAGACAACCCAATAGTTACTATTACCGCCGCATAAAACAAATATGTTGAATAATAGATAAGAGGACTAACAACACTGTTAGCTACATTTACATCTGTTTCAATTGCCTCAGTATCTTCCATGAAAATTCTTATGAAAAGAATACCACCGATAATTGCTACTGCAGCAATGAAAATATTTAAAATTTTATTACTTTTCATATGAAATATTATTTTTTATACTTTACTAATAAGTCTACCAATGAGATAGAAGCGTCTTCCATGTTATTTACAATACTATCGATTTTCGCAACGATATAATTATAAAATATTTGAAGAATAATAGCAACGATTAAACCAAATACCGTTGTTAATAAAGCAACTTTAATACCACCTGCAACTACTGCTGGAGAAATATCATTTGCCACGGCAATATCATTAAATGCCCCAATCATACCAATTACAGTACCCATGAAACCAAGCATTGGCGCTAAAGCAATAAATAAAGAAATCCAAGAAACATTTTTCTCTAATTGTCCCATTTGAACTCCTCCATAAGAAACTACTGCTTTTTCAGCCTCTTCAACACCTTCATCAACTCTATCTAAACCTTGATAAAAAATAGATGCAACTGGTCCTTTTGTATTTCTACAAACTTCTTTAGCTGCTTCTACACCTCCTGAACTTAAAGCATCATCTACACTTGCTAATAACTTTTTAGTGTTAGTTGTAGCCATATTTAAATATATGATTCTTTCAATAGCAATTGCTAAACCTAATATTAATGCTACCAATACAATTCCCATAAATCCTGGTCCACCATCTATGAAATTTTGCTTTAAAATTTGGTGAAACGTTTGAGATTCTGTTGCTGCTGCTTCTTGTGCGAAAGTGGATTGTACAGCTCCAAAAAACATAAATCCTGTTACAGATAAGACATTTAATACTTTTTTCATCTTAGTTATAAATTAATTTTAATAGTTATTAACGGGTTAAAGATATAAATTTTCACAGCAAAAAAAAGAAAATAAAATACTATTTATACTTTTTTAAATGTGATTTTCTCTAATTTAAATTTTTAGAGACTGCCAAGTAACAAAAAATGTTATGCATAAAAAAATTTTTTAGATGTATTTCCTATTTTTTTAAAGGATTTCCTTAAAATTATAAATATCCAACCAAATTATATTTGTTTTGCAAGACTAGGAATCAGAAATTTCACCTCTAAGTGATTTTTCAAAATAAAAAGTAAATTCTGTATTAGATAAATTTTCGCTTAATAAATACATCAATTTTGCAATTGCAGATTCAGTAGTGATATCTTTTCCACTAATAACTCCAATAGCTTTTAAACCAACACTTGTTTCATAATGCCCTTGAACTACTCTACCTCCCTCGCACTGCGTTACGTTCACAATCTTTATGTTTTTTGAAATTGCTTTTTTTAAACTTTCCAAAAACCAAGTTTCATTAGGAGCATTGCCCGAGCCATAAGTTTCTAAAACAATTCCTTGTAGATTTTCAATATTTAATATAGCGTCCACTACGCTTTTTGTAATTCCTGGAAAAAGCTTGAGTATGGCAATATTTTCTACCAAATTTTTTCTAACAATTAATTCATCATCATTATGCGTCGTTTCAGAAATAAAATAATGATTAAAATTTAAATGTACTCCACTCTCAGCCAAAGGCGGATAATTCATTGAAGTAAACGCTTCAAATTGATCTGCATTAATTTTTGTTGTTCTATTAGCTCTATATAATTTATATTCAAAATATAAACAAACTTCACTTATAATAGGTTTATTGTTTTTCTGGCTACACGCAATTTCAATAGAAGTAATTAAATTTTCTTTTGCATCAGTTCTTAAATCTCCTATTGGTAATTGAGAACCTGTAAATATGATTGGCTTTGCTAAATTTTCTAACATAAAACTTAATGTTGAAGAAACAAAAGCCATTGTATCAGACCCTGTTAAAACTACAAACCCATCAAACTTCTTGTAATTTGCCTCTATAATTTCAGCTATATTTATGTAATAAAATGTATTCATGTTTGAAGAATCAATAGGTTCCTCAAATGAAACACTTGTTAAAATACATTTAAGTTGCTCAATTTCAGGTATGTTTTGTATAATCTGGCTAAAATCAAATGCTTTTAAAGCGTTTGTTTGATAGTCTTTTATCATACCAATTGTACCCCCTGTGTAAATGATTAAAATATTTGGTTTTTTTGTCATTTTGACATCTATTCTTAAATAAGCATTAACATAAAGTTTGATAAATATGCCAAAAAGTTTTTTTTCTCCGATAAAAATATTTTGGAATAATTTATGTTGTAAATTTATCAAACAAAAATGATATACAATTTAAAACATTATAAATTATGACAGATTTTTATATTTTAATTGGTGCAATTTCGCTAGTAAGCTGGTTAATTAGTAATACTCTAAAAAAGAAATTTGAGAAATATTCTAAAGTTAGTCTAAGAAATGGCATGAGTGGTGCTGAAATTGCTCAAAAAATGTTAAATGATAATGGGATTTATGATGTTAAAGTAATTTCAACTCCTGGAAGATTAACGGATCATTACAATCCAAAAAACAAAACAGTTAATTTAAGTGAAGCCGTTTACAATCAGAGAAATGCTGCAGCTGCAGCAGTTGCTGCTCATGAAGTAGGGCATGCTGTGCAGCATGCAACTGCATATAACTGGTTAGCAATGCGTTCTAAATTAGTGCCTGTAGTGAGTATTTCTTCAAGGTTTTCTCAATGGCTTGTTATTGGTGGGTTAATTCTCGGTGCAGCTTCTGGAGCAAGTAGTTTTGGCTTTTATTTAGCACTAACAGGATTAGTTTTTATGGCTTTTGCAACACTTTTTAGTTTTATTACATTACCTGTAGAATATGACGCCAGTAATAGGGCTTTGGCTTGGTTAAAAAATAAAAACATGGTTTCTCAAGAAGAATTAGCAGGTTCTACTGATGCCTTAAAATGGGCAGCAAGAACCTATTTAGTGGCGGCATTAGGTTCATTAGCTATGCTTTTATATTGGGGTTTAAAAATACTGGGAAATAGAGAGTAATACTCTAAAATTATAATAAAAAAGATGGTTTTAATAAGGGGTCTTTTTTTACGTTAAACAATATCATTTTGTATCTTTAAAAAAAATATTGGATTTGGAATTAAATGTTTTAGGTAAGCCTTTAAAAAATTGTTGTATCTCTCCTATGACTGGATATTTTAGAGATGGCTTTTGTAAAACTGCCCAAAATGACTTTGGTACTCACACTCTTTGTGCAATAATTACCAAAGATTTTTTAGAATATTCTGCCTCTAAAGGAAATGATTTAATTACTCCTAAACCGTATTGGAAATTTCCTGGTTTAAAACCAGGAGACAAATGGTGTTTATGCATTTCTAGATGGTTACAAGCAGAAAAGGTAGGCAAAGCTCCTTTTGTGATTTTAGAAGCCACTCACATAAAATCTTTGCAATACACATCTTTAGAAATTCTTAAAAAAT
>CAJWAC010000092.1 GCA_913020555.1 uncultured Polaribacter sp.
CAATATTTAAATCACAAACGGTATTTGCTAATGGAAATATAGGATCTTCATCTGCATAATATTTAGAACCTAATAGCCCTTTCTCTTCTCCAGTAACATGTAAAAACAGTATTGATCTTTTCGGCCCTTTTCCATTTTTAACAGCCATTTGAAAAGCCTCAGCAATTTCTAACATGGCTACAGTACCTGAGCCGTCATCATCTGCACCATTGTAAATTTCATTATTCTTTATTCCTTCGTGATCTAAATGTGCCGAAATAACTATAATTTCATCTGGCTTCTCTGTTCCTCTAATAAAAGCCACCACGTTTTCTGAGTCTTTTAATTTTCCTCTTCGAGATGTATTACTTAACCATTCTCCTGAAACTTCTTGAAAATAATCATCATTTCCTAAAGGAGAAGGAATATTAGTACTGATATAAAAGTTTTTTAAGTATTCAACAGCTTTTTTTTGCCCAGGTTCTCCTGTATCTCTTCCTTCATATTCATTAGAAGCATAAGTAAAAAGATGCGCGCCTAAGTCTTTAGCAGTAATAGTTGCCGCATACTTTGCTGCTTGATCTATATTAGTGTCAACTATTGCATTTTTATTAGAACCGCAAGCAATAAAACTTAATATTCCAATTATTATCAGTATTCTTTTCATGAATATAAATTTATTTAATTTAATGAATTCCAAAAATATGAAATTTAAACTGAGGTTAATAATACTATTTTTTATTTATAATAAACTGTTGTAAATTTTTATCGAAGTTGATAATTTCCTTTGGAAATAAATTGTCGAAATCATTATTATAAATAAGTGTTGCTGTAGAGCCAGATTTTACTTTATTTTCTGAAAATAATATTACTTCATCAGCAAACTTAATGGCTAAGTTTACCTGATGTGTAGATAATACAATTGTTTTCTGAGTTTCAGAAACTAATTTTTGCAACAACGTAAAGATTTTAAAAGTATGATGCAAGTCTAAATGTGCAGTAGGCTCATCTAAAATTATCATTTCAGTATCTTGTGCTATAGCTCTTGCAATTAAAACACGCTGTAATTGACCATCACTTAACTCATAAAAATTTTTGTTTTTAAGGTGTTCAATATTAGTTTGCTGAATAGCAAAATCTATTTTTTTTATGTCAGTTTTAGAAAGTTTATCAAGCCAATTAGTGTAAGGTTGTCTGCCTAAAGCAATCAACTCAAAAACTGTTAATTGACTTTCAGGTAAACGTTCTGTTAAAACTAAACCAACTTGTTTTGCGAGGTCTTTCTCAGAAATTGAATTTAAGTTCTTTTGGTGTATCAAAACAGACCCAGAAAGGGGCCTTTGAACCTTTGCAATTGTTCTTAACAAAGTAGATTTTCCAATTCCGTTTTTACCTAAAACTACTACTAATCTTCCCTTTTCTATCGATAAATTGATATTAGAAGCCACAATATTTTGTGATTTTTTAGAAGTATAACCTATGGCAAGGTTTTCGGTTTTTAAAATTGAATTTTCTTTAATTTCTGACACTTTTTAACTTTTAAACAAATATTCTTTTCTTTCTCATTAGTAGCCAAATTACTACAGGTGCTCCAAATATTGATGTAATTGCATTTATAGGCAATGTAAATTCACTTGTTGGCAATTGTGCAATACTATCACATATTAATAAAATCGTAGCGCCCAAAACAGCTACTGCTGGTAATAATATTTTATGATTAGATGATGTAAAAATCATTCTTGCAATATGCGGTACAGCAAGACCTACAAAAGCAATTGGTCCAGAAAATGCTGTAACAACTCCTGTTAAGAGGCTTGTAGTCAGTAAAATAATATTTCTACTTTTCTTTATATTGATGCCTAAACTTTTTGCATAATTTTCTCCTAGTAAAAAACTATTCAATGGTTTTATTACTGAGATTGTTCCTAAAATACCGATTATATATAAGATTGAAAATACCAATAATTCGTTCCAAGATAAATTTCCTAAACTACCAAAACTCCAAAACACATATTGTTGAATTTCTTGCGCTTCACTAAAATACGATAAAACACTAATTATTGCACCTGTGAAACTACCAAACATCAACCCAATAATTAAAATAGACATGGTATTTCTAACTTTATTTGCGGCAATAATTACTGCTGATAAAACTAAAAAAGCTCCTAAACTTGACGCAATTGGTAAAGACCAATTAGAAATAGAACTTGTTAATAAAAAACCGCCGAATATAGATGAACCTAAAATTAAAATAGCAACCCCTAAACTTGCTCCAGAAGAAATGCCTAA
This sequence comes from uncultured Polaribacter sp., assembly GCA_913020555.1. Classification (GTDB taxonomy): domain Bacteria; phylum Bacteroidota; class Bacteroidia; order Flavobacteriales; family Flavobacteriaceae; genus Polaribacter. The sequence continues at coordinate 2,269 of CAJWAC010000092.1, forward strand.
AACAAATGGGCCAGCAAGCGGATTTCTAAATAAAGTTTGCATCAGTAAACCACAGATAGATAAACCAGAACCTACTAAAACTGCTGTAATTGCTTTTGGAATCCTAAAATTGAATAAAATAATATTCCAACTTTCTTTAGATGTTGAATTTCCTGTTAAAAACGCAAGAATTTCATCAATAGGTATGGAAACAGACCCTAAACTGATGTTTACAAAAAATAATAAAACCAGTAAAATCGATAATAAAATAAAGTGTTTTGTATAATTTTTTTTTGTCATTTTTTATCAACCTATAAATAGGTGAAGTCTTTATAATTTAATAATTTTTCAAAAATTTCACCAATTCCTGAATGGCAATTCCTCTATGAGAAATTTTGTTTTTTTCTTTAGAAGACATTTCAGCAAAAGATGTATCATATTTATTTGGTTTAAAAATCGGGTCATATCCAAAACCTTTTTCACCTTGTTTTTTTGTTAAGATTTCCCCTTTGCATGTTCCTTCAAATATAAACTGTTTAGTATCAATATTTAGGCAAATTGATGTTCTAAATTGGGCATTTCTATTGGTTTTATTTTCTAATTCTGATAATAACTTTTTCATATTATTTTCAGAATTTCTAGGTTCTCCTGCAAAACGAGCTGAATATACTCCTGGTTTTCCATTTAAACTTTCAACTTCTAAACCAGTATCATCGGCAAAACAATTGTAACCAAAATTTTTGGTAATATAGTCTGCCTTTAATTTGGCATTACCTTCTAAAGTTGTTGCAGTCTCTTCAATTTCATCAAAACACTTAATGTCTTTTAAACTCAATATTTCAATAGAGTTCATTAACATCTCTTGAACCTCTTTTAGTTTGTTTTGATTGTTGGTTGCAAAAACGAGTTTCATCATGTAAAGTTCAATTTGTAAGAATCAAAGTTACAAAGTTTTTTATCACTCTTATAAACTTTTTATGACGTGTAATTTTATCAAAATTTAAATTATTCTACCTTATAAAACGGCAATAAATAATTATACTATTCATGGTGATAGGGTTCATTTTTTAAAATTGTAAAACCTCTGTAAAGCTGCTCTACAATAAATAAACGAATCATTTGATGTGAAAATGTCATTTTAGAAAGTGAAATTTTTCCTTTTGCTTTTTTATAAATAGCATCAGAAAAACCATAAGGACCTCCAATTATTAGAACTAATTGTTTAATGCCAGAATTCATTTTCTTTTGTAAATATTTTGAAAATTCTATAGAAGTGAATTCCTTTCCTTTATCATCTAACAAAACCAATTCATCTGTATTTTGTAATTTGGAAAGTAGTAAAGCTCCTTCTTTTTCTTTTTGTTGCTGTTCAGACAAATGCTTAACATTTTTAATATCTTGAATAATTTCTAACTCAAATTTTATATAATGTTTTAAACGTTTTTGATATTCATCAATCAATAAAATTAATTGCTTGTTGTCTGTTTTACCAATAGCTAAAAGTTTAATTTTCATTTTTCAAAATTACAAATTTGTAAGTTATTATTATCAATTAAATGGGGCAATTCAGAATTCGTAATTCATAATTAAAATGTTATTTTTACATCAGAATTAACAATTATGATATCAAAAGAACAATTCCAAAACGAATTAGATTTAATTATAAAAAATGCAATAAGAGAAGATATTGGAGATGGAGATCATACTTCCTTATCTTGTATTCCTTCGGATGCTCATGGCAAAGCAAAATTATTAGTAAAAGATGAAGGAATTATTGCTGGTGTTGAGTTTGCAAAACAAGTTTTTAGTTATGTAGATGCAGATTTAGAATTGGAAACGTTTATCAACGATGGTGATAAAGTAAAATATGGAGATATTGTTTTTCACGTTTCAGGTAAATCACAATCCATTTTAATGGCAGAACGTTTGGTATTAAATGCAATGCAAAGAATGTCTGCAATTGCAACTAAAACCGCTTTTTTTGCGAATCTTTTAGAGGGTACAAAAACCAAGGTTTTAGACACTAGAAAAACCACACCAGGAATTAGAGCTTTAGAAAAATGGGCTGTAAAAATTGGAGGCGGAGAAAATCATAGATTTGCTTTATATGATATGATAATGATTAAGGATAATCATATTGATTTTGCTGGTGGAATTTCAGCAGCAATTACAAAAACTAAAAAATATTTAGCTGATAAAGGTTTAGATATTAAAATAATTGTTGAAGCCAGAAGTTTGGAAGAAATCAAAGAAATTTTAGCGAATAATGGTGTTTATAGAATTTTAATAGACAACTTTAATTATGAAGAAACCAAAAAAGCTGTGGCATTAATTGGAGACAAATGCTTAACTGAATCTTCAGGAGGCATTAATGAAGAAACAATTAGAAAATATGCTGAATGCGGTGTGAATTATATTTCTTCGGGCGCATTAACGCATTCTGTTTATAATTTAGATTTAAGTTTGAAAGCTATTTAAAAAATCCCAACTTTTAATTTTCAAATTAAATCTATGAATACAGACTATTTTGATGATCAACATTTTTCTAAAATAGATTTTACAAAAACAAAAATCAATAAAGGAGAATATGACAGTTGTACATTTACGAATTGTAATTTTGAAAATATTCACGCATCAAACATTCAGTTTATAGAATGTGAATTTATAGATTGTAATTTTAGTAACACCATTTTAAAAAATACTGGATTTAAGGATGTAAGTTTTATAAATTGTAAATTAATTGGAGTAAAATTTAATGAAGTAAATTCTTTTTTATTGCAATTTTCTTTTAAAGATTGCCAATTGAATTATGCTTCTTTTTATCAATTAAAAATGTCAAATACAAAATTTATAAATTGTAATTTAGAGGAGGTAGATTTTACAGAAACCAATTTAACCAATTCAACTTTTGATGAATGTAATCTAAAAAACATAATTTTTGATAAAACCAATATAGAAAAAACGGATTTTAGAACAGCCGTCAATTTAAAAATTGACCCGGAAGAAAATCATATCAAAGGAGCAAAATTTTCTAAAGAAAATGTATTTGGATTGCTTTCAAAATATAAAATAATTATAGAATGAGGAAACTATTTATAATACTGATATTTATTTTAGTTAATATTTCTTGTGGTAAAAATGAGTATAACAGTCCAGTTTTGGTTTATTCTATGAAAAGTGATGTGCCAGAAAGTTACTTATTAAATACCAAAAACGAGGATGCTTTTGTCAATTTTGAATATTCGTACAGGAAATTAGATTCTTTAATTAAATTAGATTTTAAATATTTAAAAGAAAAGGATATTTTAGTAATTGGTTTAGATACCTTAAACAAAATTGAAAGTGTTTTTAAACCCAAAAACATAATGTTTAACATGTATCAAAGTAACAGAAATAAGGATGAAGTTAGAACTTATGTTTTTAATAAAGAGTTTGGTTTATTTGCTAGTTTAGGCTTTAAATCTCATCAATTATTTTTAAAAGATTCAGTAAACTCGCTAGAAAAAGAAAATATTTTTAAAGGGCTTTTTATAGAATTAAATAAAACCTTTATAAAGTAGCTTTTCTCCTTGAGAGATTTTATAAAGATAATAAACCCATGATAAAAGAAATAGAAGACAAACTTGATAAAATACCAGTTATTTCTGCCTTGGTACGTTTTGGAAAAAAAATTAAAGTTCCAGGGCTCGAAGGCATGTCTTTGTACGACGTTATTGAAATGTATTTTATCGGGATTATTGAAGGAGCTTTAACCACAAGAGCAGGCGGAATTGCATATAGTTTTTTTATGGCAATTTTCCCTTTTTTACTTTTTGTCTTAACGTTAATTCCGTTTCTTCCTATTGATGGCGCTCAAGAAGGTTTACTTTCTATAATTTCAGATATTTTACCACCTAAAACGTTCGAGGCAGTGGATTCGGTTATTATTGATATTATCAAAAATCAATATGGAGGTTTATTGTCTTTTGGTTTTATAACTTCTATGTTTTTAATGACAAACGGAGTCAATTCCATTTTTGGAGGTTTTGAATATTCTTACCATGTTAAGGAAATTCGAAATGTATTTCGTTCTTATTTTGTAGCCTTATTAGTCACTTTAGTAATAGTTGTTTTCTTGTTAGTTACTGTTGTTTCTATTATTTTTTTCGAATTCATTTTAAAAGAAATAGTAACTTTAGGTTGGTTAGAAGATAATTTTATTTGGATACAAATTATTCGCGGATTTGTTTTTTTAGCAATGATTTTTTTTACGGTATCAATGCTTTATCATTATGGTGTTAAAGAAGCTAAAAACTCGCGTTTCTTTTCACCGGGAGCTGTGTTTACAACAATTCTTTCAATTTTAACTTTCTATTTATTTGGTTATTATGTAAATGAATTTGCCAAATACAACGAATTGTATGGTTCTATAGGAACTTTATTAATTTTAATGTTATTCGTTTGGTTAAATGCTATTATTCTCCTGCTTGGTTTTGAGTTAAATGCTTCGATTTACTCTTTAAGAAGACGAAATAAAACCCAAACAACACTTAAAGATTTGTAAGTTTTTCACGATATTTGTCCAAGAATTGCATTTTTTTAATTCACTATTTTAGAGAAAAAAAATTTCTGTAAAATTGTAAATAACTAATTGTAATTTCAAAACAGATAGAGAAGTTTTTATTTAGAAATCACAACACAATAACACAAAAAATAAAGAATGAAACCAAGCATCCCAAAAGGAACAAGAGATTTTTCGCCAACAGAAGTTGCTAATCGCACATATATTATGAATACGATTAAAAAAGCTTTTGAAACTTTTGGATTTCAGCCTATTGAAACTCCAAGTTTTGAAAACGCATCAACATTAATGGGGAAATATGGGGAAGAAGGAGATCGCTTAATTTTTAAGATTTTAAATTCTGGAGATTATTTGGCTAAAGCCGATGAAAACGTATTGACGGCAAAAAATAGTTTAAAACTCACTTCACAAATATCAGAAAAAGCTTTAAAATACGATTTAACAGTCCCTTTTGCAAGATATGTAGTACAACATCAAAATGAAATAACATTTCCTTTTAAAAGATATCAGGTACAACCGGTTTGGAGAGCAGATAGACCTCAAAAGGGTCGTTTTAGAGAATTTTATCAATGTGATGCAGATGTTGTTGGTAGTAAATCTTTATGGCAAGAAGTGGAGTTTATACAATTGTATGATAAAGTTTTCAGTCAATTAGGTTTGTTAAAAACAAGTATTAAAATAAACAATAGGAAAATATTATCTGGTATTGCAGAAGTTATTGGTGCTCAAGATAAATTGATAGATTTTACTGTTGCTCTGGATAAACTTGATAAAATAGGCAAGGAGAAGGTTGAAATAGAAATGTTAGCTAAAGGAATTTCGGAAGAAGCTATAAAAAAAGTGCAACCTTTATTTTCTTTTGATGGTTCTAATGAAGAGAATTTAGATGCTTTGGCAAGTATGTTGCAATCTTCAGAAGAAGGTACAAAAGGTGTGGAAGAATTACGTTTTGTAATCAATTCTGTAACAGAATTAGGTTTAAAATCTGCAAGGTTAGAAGTCGATGTAACTTTGGCAAGAGGTTTAAATTACTATACAGGAGCCATTTTTGAAGTTTCTGCACCAAAAGGTGTAAAAATGGGTTCTATTGGAGGAGGAGGGAGATACGATGATTTAACAGGAATCTTTGGGTTGAAAGATGTTTCTGGTGTAGGAATATCATTTGGATTAGATAGAATTTACCTAGTTTTAGAGGAATTGGGTTTATTTAAATCTGTAGATAATCCAAAACCAAAAGTATTGTTTATTAATTTTGGTAAGGAAGAAGCGCTGTATTGTATGAAAGCGATTGCTCATTTAAGAGCTAAAGATATTAAATCAGAATTATTCCCTGATGCAGCAAAAATGAAAAAGCAAATGAATTATGCAAATAAACGCAAAATTGAATTTGTGGTACTTGTTGGGTCTCAAGAAATAGAAAACAATCAATTCACTCTAAAAAATATGATTTCTGGTGAGCAATATTCACTTAATATTAATGAATTGATAGCTTCCTTAAATTAGTAATATAGTATTGTATAAATTAGATTTTTCTATTATTCTATCAATTAAAAATAAGTTAATCTACTCATTTGTAATTAAGAATAAAAAATAAAAGTTTAAATTTGCATTATAATAATCATAACGAATATGTTTGAATTACAGACCAAAATGACAGAAGAACAAATAGACGCTATTGGAGACAATCACGTTGCAACTTCTGCAGAAACTCCTCTAAGAGATGATGCTTTTGTAATTTCTGATGAAGAGAAAATTGAGAGAATACAAGAAAGTGTTAAAGATATTCTAATTACTTTAGGAATGGATTTAACTGACGATAGCTTACAAGGTACACCAAAAAGAGTTGCTAAAGCATTTGTTAATGAGCTTTTTATGGGTTTAAACCCAAAAAATATGCCTAAGCTTTCTACCTTTGATAATAAATATAACTATGGTGAAATGTTGGTAGAAAAAAACATTGTTTTATATTCTACTTGCGAGCATCACTTATTACCAATAGTTGGTAGAGCTCATGTTGCTTATATTTCTGATGGAAAAGTGATTGGTTTATCAAAAATGAATAGAATTGTGGAGTATTTTGCAAAAAGACCACAAGTACAGGAACGTTTAACAATGCAAATTGTACAGGCAATGCAAAAAGCCTTAGGTACAGATGATGTTGCTTGTGTAATAGATGCGAAACATTTATGTGTAAACTCTAGAGGTATAAAAGATATTGAAAGCTCTACTGTAACTGCAGAATTTGGAGGTAAATTTAAAGAAAAAGAAACTCGAAAAGAATTTTTACAATATTTACAAATGGATACTAAATTGTAATATTAAAAAATTATAATCAATACTTGAATTTATAAAAAAAAGACGTTTAGAAATATTTCTAAACGTCTTTTTTTATGTGATAAGAGAAAAATTGCAAATTTATTTATTAAT
>CAJWAC010000093.1 GCA_913020555.1 uncultured Polaribacter sp.
TTCCATAGAAACACCCTCTGTTTGAGCAATATTTCTAACTAATGGTGAATAAAATTTACCAGAATCTGATGTTTTAGCAATTGGTACAGCAGTAATTTCTGTTGCTTTTTCTATAGTTTGTTCAATAGCTTTAACTTCAGCTGACTCTTTAGTTGCAGTAGAAGAAGTATTTTGTTCTACATCATCTTCTCCTTCAGTTTCTATAATTGCAATTGTTTCTCCAACACCTACAACTGCATCTTGATCAAACAAAACCTCAACTAAAGTTCCTTCTACTTCTGATGGAACTTCAGAGTCTACTTTATCTGTAGCAATTTCTACAACCGCTTCATCTAATTCAATGGTATCGCCTACTTCTTTTAACCAAGAAGTAATGGTTGCTTCTGCAACACTTTCGCCCATTTTAGGTAACTTTAATTCAAATCTTGCCATTTATTTACTTTTAAGATTGTGCAAAAATACGAAAAAGTGGTGATTAAGAAAGATATAATGATTAAAACATTTTCAATAAAAAAGAAAATAAATGTATTATATTTAAAATATCTCCCAATAATTAAATAATCCTCATAAATAAGATACAAAAAAGAACTTCTATTACGAATAAACTAAACCCAATTGACAGGTTTAGCCAAAATTGATAATAATCTAGCTTCTTCTGTATTTTCTTCTGGAGTGTGATTATATTTCCACTGTACAATTGGAGGCAAACTCATTAAAATACTCTCTATTCTACCATTTGTTTTTAAACCAAATAAGGTTCCTCTATCGTGTACTAAATTGAATTCAACATAACGTCCACGTCTAACTTCTTGCCAATCTTTATGATCTTTGTTATATTTTAATTCTTTTCTTTTTTCTACAATTGGTACATAACTTTCTAAAAAACTATTCCCTATTTCAGTTACAAAATTATAACGATCTTCAATGTTAAACTCATCTGATTCTTTTAAATAATCAAAAAATAAACCACCAATTCCTCTAGCTTCATTTCTGTGAGTATTCCAAAAATAATTATCACAAGTTTCTTTAAATTTTGGATAAAATTCTGAATTGTGTTTATCGCAGGCAGTTTTGCAAACTTGATGAAAATGAGTTGCATCTTCATCAAATAAATAATAAGGAGTTAAATCTTGTCCTCCACCAAACCACTGTGTAACAATGTTTCCTTCTGAATCATACATTTCAAAATAACGCCAATTTGCATGAACCGTTGGTACAAATGGATTTATTGGATGTAAGACTAAACTCAATCCACAAGCAAAAAAGTCACCTTCTTTTACCCCAAACTGTTTTCTTAAGGTTTCAGGTAATTTTCCAAATACTTTAGAAATATTTACGCCTCCTTTTTCAAAAATATTACCATTTTCGATAACTCTAGTTCTACCACCTCCGCCTTCTTTTCTTTTCCAATTATCTTCTTGAAATTTAGCAACACCCTCAATTTCTTCTAATTTAGAAGTAATTACATCTTGAAGATTTTCTATATAACTAAAAAATTTATTTTTCATAAGTGAGTGGAGCGTTATTGTGTAAAATTTTTAACGTTCTTGTTGATGCTGCAGTTACTGAAAGTGGCAACACTAATATGATTCCAATAAAAGGTATTAGTAAAAACAGCATAAACACAATACCATTACCGATGGCAAATCCTTTATTTTCATCAATAAAATTGATACTTTTTTTGTAATTAAAATGACGTTCTAAAGTATAATCTATATTTCCAAAACCGGCATAATAAGCTTGTACTATAAATAAAGCAAATGTTGAAAATATATTTACAAGTGGAATAAATTTCAATAATAAAAGAGGCATCGTAATTAATAATTCTTTTGCTAAGTTTCTAATATTAATTCTAATTCCTCTTATTAATTGTTGTGTGTTTGTCGTTTTTCTATGAAGATGTTTTAAATCGCCATAAAAATGTTGCTCAATCTTTTCTGAAACAGGCGTCATAAATGGCGCAGAAAAGGCCATTATTATATGTTTATAAAAGATTAAGCCAATAATCAATACGGATAAACCTCCTATAAAATTACTTATTGATGTAAAGGTGTCTTTACCAAACTCCCAAATCCAAATTTTAGAAATATAAGCACCAATATTATCTGATAATACATAGGCTTCAATTCCTATTAATATTGCTGTAACTAAACTGATTAAAATTGGAATTACAAAGTATCTCCAAAGTTTTAATTTGGAAATAAGTTCAAAAGCTCCTGCGTATTCTTTTATCCCTAAAATTATATTTTTTATCATCTAAACTTTAATCTGTTTTAGTCTTCCAAAAATACCAAATTATTTATTTCTTCTATTTTTGAAATCTCACTAATTTTAACAGCAGTATTCATTTTTAAAATTAGTGTTTTTATAATTTCTGCAGTAGATTTTTCTTTTAAAATCGTGAATATTTTTCTTCCGATTGCATTGTTATGCAAATCCATCAATTTTTCTAATGGCGCATTTGGAGCAAATTCTTCATGCCAATCTGTAATAAGTTTTGTCCAATTTAATACATCATTAAGACTATTGCTGAATTTATTACATTCCTTGGCAATGAGTACATTCCATAAAGCATGGCGAAAAGCATTTGCTCTATTATGAGCTCCATGAATTTTAGGAAACTTTCTTTCAGCAACTTTAAGAGTGTTAACTGTAGCCTTAAAAGTAGCCAACATAAAAATAGGATGCTTTAAAAACCAAACAAAAAGGGCACTCGTTTGTTTAAAGTTTAAATTTTTAATGACTTCCCATTTCGTCATTTTTAAGCCTTATACTCTTTTACTGCATCTACAAATGCTTTTGCATTATCTAGAGGTATGTTTGGTAAAATACCATGACCTAAATTTACAATGTATTTATCTTTACCAAATTCATTAATCATTTGGGCAACCATTTTTTTAATTTCTTTTGGTGGAGAAAATAATCTTGAAGGATCAAAATTACCTTGTAAAGTAATATTACCACCAGACAAGTAACGTGCATTCCTTGCAGAGCATGTCCAATCCACTCCTAAAGCAGAAGCACCAGACTTAGACATTTCGTTTAGTGCAAACCAACAACCTTTACCAAAAGCAATTACTGGAGCATCGTCTTTTAAAGCGTCTATAATCTGTTGCATATATTGCCAAGAAAATTCCTGATAATCAACTGGAGAAAGCATTCCTCCCCAAGAATCAAAAACTTGAACAGCATTTACACCTGCTTTTACCTTTGCTTTTAAATAAGCAATTGTAGTATCTGTAATTTTCTGTAATAAAGAATGTGCAACTATCGGATTTGTAAAACACAATTCTTTAGCTTTATCAAAATTCTTAGAACCCTGACCTTGTACACAATAACATAAAATGGTCCATGGAGAACCTGCAAAACCAATCAACGGAATTTCGTCATTTAGTTTTTCTTTTGTAGCTTTTATAGCATCCATTACGTATCCTAAAGAATCTTGGATATCCGGAATAATAACAGAATCTAAATCCTTTTGAGAGCGAATTGGATTTGGTAAATAAGGACCAAAATTAGGTTTCATTTCCACTTCAATATTCATTGCTTGTGGAATTACTAAAATATCTGAAAATAATATTGCAGCATCCATACCGTATCTTCTGATTGGCTGTACTGTAATTTCTGAAGCCAACTCAGGAGTTTTACAACGTGTAAAAAAATCGTATTTATGTTTGATTTCCATAAACTCAGGCAAATATCTGCCTGCCTGTCTCATCATCCAAACGGGTGGTCTGTCTACTATTTCTCCCTTTAAAGCTCTTAAAAATAAATCGTTCTTTATCATTACAATTCTAAAAATTTTATATTTTTCTTTGTTGTTTTTATTTTTACGATATGATATGGCTGCATGATTGCTGTAGTTACCATATCTGTTGGTTTTGGCCCTAAAGTTCTTACCTTAAAGATGATCTCTTTACCTGCCTGAATTGCGCTTTCAATTTCGATAGAAAAACCTCCTGTATTTCTCACTTTATCTATTGCTGCAATGATTTTTTCTTTTGAAAAATCAATCTCTTTTTCAAAGGTTTCAGATGTTTTATTTACTTTATCAATTTTAAGTAAAAAAGATTTCCAATCTTCTTTACTAGAAATAATAATATTTTCTTTACCAAACCCCTCTTCTCCAGCTCCAAATAAATTTCCTTTAGATATTGAGGTAAATTCTACTTCTGTATTTTCAGGACATCCAACTAAAATAAAACTAAAAATAATTAAAATAAATGTTTTCATAATTTACATTTTAGAAACGGTTAACATGGCTTTATCTATCGCTTTAGCAATCACTTTTATGTCTTTGTCTGAAATTGCAGAATTTAAAAACCACGCTTCAAATTGACTTGGCGGCAAAAACACTCCGTTTTTTATCATCTCCCAAAAGAAGATCCCAAATTTTTCTGTATCAGAAGTTTGCGCTTCTTCAAAATTTGTGACTTTACTTTTTGTAAAAAAAGGATTCATCATAGAACCAAAACGATTTACAGCTAAATCTACATTATATTTTTTAGCGGTTTCTAATAAAATTACTTCTAAAATACTTCCAACTTCTTCGAATCTATTATATGGATTTTGCTTTTTTAATTCTGATAAAGTAGAAATACCACCCGCCATTGCTATTGGGTTTCCAGACAATGTACCTGCTTGATACATACCTCCTAGAGGAGCAACATTCTCCATGATTTCATTTCTAGCGCCATAAGCTCCTACAGGAAAACCTCCTCCAATTACTTTACCTAAACAAGTAATATCTGCGGTTACCCCTAATAATTCTTGAGCACCTCCAAATTTAGAACGGAAACCTGTCATTACTTCATCAGCAATTAACAAGGCTCCTTTTGTTTCTAAATAATCTTTTAATTCTTTCAAGAAATTATCCTGCGGAATTACAACACCCATATTGCCACCAATTGGTTCAATGATTACCCCAGCAATATCGTCATGTTCGATAAAATGTTTTTTTACACTTTCTAAATTATTGTACTCTGCAATTAATGTATTTTTAACAGCCCCTTCAGGAACGCCTTTAGAACCTGGTAAACTTAAGGTAGCTAAGCCAGAACCTGCCGCGACCAATAAAGCATCTTGATGCCCATGGTAGCAACCAGAAAACTTTATGATTTTATCTTTTCCTGTAAATGCTCTTGCCAAACGAATTCCACTTAAAACAGCTTCTGTGCCAGAGTTCACAAAACGAACCTTATCCATTTCCGGAAAAGCGTCACAAACTATTTTAGCTAATTTTATTTCTGCTTCTGTTGATGCACCAAAAGAATAACCGTTTTTTAAAGCTTTTTTTGCAGCTTTTTCCACTGATTTATGTCTATGTCCTAAAATCATTGGACCATAAGAAACTACTAAATCTATATATTCATTTCCGTCAACATCATAAATTTTACTTCCTTTTGCCTTTTTAATAAATAAAGGATTACCACCAACTGATGAAAACGCTCTTACTGGAGAATTGACAGCTCCAACAAGATTTTTTAGCCCCTTTTTATATAGTTTATTTGAATTTTTGAATTTCATCTACTTAAACTTTTAGAATAAAATAGTTATTACTTATTTAATAACCTTGCAGCTTCCTTTGCAAAATAGGTAATAATAATATCTGCTCCAGCCCTTTTTATACTTAATAAACTTTCCATCATTGCTTTTTCACCATCCAGCCAACCTTTTTCATCAGCAGCCTTGATCATAGCATATTCACCACTTACATTGTATGCTGAAATAGGGACATTATAATTATCTTTCAATAATTTTATGATATCTAGATAAGCTAAAGCTGGTTTTACCATAATCATATCTGCTCCTTCCTCTATATCTAAATCAGCCTCAATTAATGCTTCTCTGGTATTTGCAGGATTCATTTGATAAGTTTTTTTATCACCAAATTTAGGTGCTGAATCTAAAGCATCTCTAAATGGCCCGTAAAAAGCACTCGCATATTTTGCTGTGTAAGACATAATGGATACTTGAGAATACCCAGCTTCATCCAATACTTTTCTAATATATCCAACTCGACCATCCATCATATCTGAAGGTCCTAAGATATCTGCACCTGATTTTGCTTGAGCTAAGGCCATTTTGCCTAAAATCTCTAAAGTTTCATCATTAAGGATTTCTCCATTTTCTACAATACCATCATGACCATCACTTGAGTATGGATCCATGGCAATATCTGTCATTATAACAACATCTTTAAATTGTGTTTTAATTTTTAATAACGCCTTGTTATATAGACTATTTAAATTATAACTTTCTGTTGCATATTTATCTTTTTTATTATCACCCAAAGAAGGAAATATACAAAATCCTTTAATACCTAGATTTACACATTCCTGAATTTCTTTCAATAGCAAATCTAAAGAGAAACGATAAATACCAGGCATTGAAGTAATCTCTTCTTTTTTACCTAAACCCTCAATTAAAAATAACGGATAAATAAAGTCATTTATTGATAAAGTCGTTTCCTCTATCATTGCTCGTATTGAGGCAGATTTCCGGTTTCTCCTTGGTCTTCTAATATTCATCTCCTAAGAGTTATACTGATTTTTTACTAATTCTAATAAACTTTCTGCACTAGGCATGTTAGCTACTTTAACATTTTCAAAATGCTTTCTTGCTTCTTTAGCAGTAGTTTCGCCAATACAATAAGCTATTTTGTTAGTAGTGTTTTTTGTTAAATAACTCTCTATACCTGAGGGACTATAAAACAAAACTCCAGCAAAATCATCATTAATTTTTTCCGGACTTAGCATCGTTTTATATGCTTCTACCTCATTAACTATAATGTTGTGAGCTTTTAAAGTTACTGGTAAAATATCCAGACGCAAATCGCTGCAAAAATAAGTTACCTCTTTATTTTCTAATTCTTTGGCTAAATATTCTGATAATTTAGTTGCATTTTTTGCAACATGAGCAACTTTACCTATTCTGTTTTCAATCAATTTTTTAGTTCTTCTTCCTACACAAAAGATATTTTTAAACTTTATTTCATCTTTGGTAAAAGAATTCAAAATAGCTTCTACTCCATTTTGGCTTGTGATAATTACATTTTCTAATTCTGTTTTCATCACTTTTGGTGAAATTCTATTAAAACGAATTTTAATAAAATCACTATCTTCTATTCCAATAGTATTTGGTAATATTTTCTTCTGAACTTCTGACAATTTTTTGGTGGAGTATATTTTTTGATTAACTACAGATTCACCTTCCATATCTGCCAACATCATTTCTTTTCCACCTCTATTAATTACATAATCTGCACAATCTTTGGCTAAAAAACGATGACGTCCCATTTTTGCAGTTTTATTGACTGTTATTTTCTTAGATCCGTCTTTTTTTAATAATATTCCTTTAAAATTAATTTCTTCAGTTTTTTCATCAACATAAGCTAGCGCGCCAATTGGAGCGGTACAACCTCCTTCTAATTGCTTCAAAAATTCACGTTCAATTCCAACACAAACTTGAGTTTCATAGTGATTCAGTTGCTCACAAGCATCAATAACAAATTGATCTTTTTCTAGACAAGCTATCATAATTGCTCCTTGTGCAGGTGCAGGAATCATCCAAGTTAACGGAATTGCTCCTTTACTTCTTTTTCCTAATCTCTCAAGACCCGCAGCTGCAAAGATTGCTCCATTCCAATTTTCACTATCTTCTAGCTTTTGTAAACGTGTATTGACATTTCCTCTCAAATCTTCAACTTTATGAGTAGGATATCTATTTAACCACATTGCTCTTCTTCTTAAACTTCCAGTAGCAATAATTCCTCCTGGTTGTCCAAAAAACTCCTCTGTATCTTTTAAAACAAGTAAATCTGCGTAATTAGCTCGTTTTAAAACTGCTGCTTGAATCATACCCTCTGGTAAAGAAGTTGGCACGTCTTTTAGTGAATGTACTGCAATATCTATATCACCATTTAACATAGCAATATCTAGGTTTTTTGTAAAAATACCAGTAATACCTAATTCATATAAGGGCTTATCTAGTATAATATCTCCAGCGGATTTTATAGGAACAATTTTAGTTTCGTAACCCAATTCTTCCAATTCTTTACGCACTTTGTTAGCTTGCCAAAGTGCTAATTGACTTTCGCGAGTTCCTATTCTTATAATTTTTTGCATTGATTTTTGTTTAGGACTGAAAAACCTTACTTATTACCTCTAAACTTTGAGAAACTGAAGTGTTTTCATTTTTTAAATGCTTCACAAATTGAGTTGTAATTTTCTGAATAAAACGTGAAGTTATTATTTCTGCTTGACTTTCATCAAAATCAGCTATTTTTTTCTTTTGAAAATTAATTTCATCATTTTTTAAAGACTCTAGTGATTGCTTTAAAGCTGAAATTGTAGGTGTAAACCTTCTATTATTTAGCCAATCGTTAAATTCTTTTATGTGTGAATCTATAATTACTTCTGCCAAAGGGACTTCCTTTAAACGAGCTGACAATGTTTCATCAGTTATTTTTGATAATTCATCCACATTAATTAAAGACACCTTATTCAATTGAGTAACATCTTTTGAGACATTTTCTGGCATTGACAAGTCTAAAATCAATAATTCTTTTTGCTCTGAAATATTTTTCTTTGTAATTGTTGGCTTATCCGATCCTGTAGAAACTATTAAAACATCTGCTTTTGAAATTTCTTCAGATAGTTTTCCAATTACTGCCTTTCGAATTGATGAGTGTACTTTAACAAATTCATCCGCCTTTTCTTCAGTTCTATTAATTAAGCAAACTTGATTATTTTGTGTATATTCTGCTAAATTTTTACAGGTGTGCTTTCCCATTTTACCTAAACCAAAAACTAAAATATTTTTAGAATTGTAATCTGGTAAATTTTTGATAATATATTGCACTGCTGCATAGGATACAGAGGTTGTTCCTGAACTTAGTTTTGTGTTATTTTTAACCTTTTTACTGGCTTGTAATACCGCGTTAATCAACCTTTCAGAATATGCATTTGTAGTTTTCAATGCTTTAGCCATTTTAAAGGATTGTTTAAGCTGTCCTACAATTTCGTAATCTCCTAAAATTTGACTTTCTATACCAGTACCTATTTTAAATAGGTGTTGTATAGCTTCCTCATTTTTGTGAATGAAAGAAATTTGAGCAAATTCTTGGATTGATCCTTCAGAAAACTCACATAATAATTCTATTAATTGACAAGGTCTTTCAGCAAAACCAA
>CAJWAC010000094.1 GCA_913020555.1 uncultured Polaribacter sp.
TGTGACAAGGTTTACAGGAGCTGTATCTACAATTATATAATCATAGTCTTTTTTTACCTCTTCAAATATATCATTAATTTTACTTGTTAATAATAATTCTGCAGGATTTGGTGGTATTGCTCCAGAGGCAATAATATCCAATCCTTTAATTTCTGGAATTGAAAATTTAAGATCCGCTAAGGCTATTTCATTGTTCGTAATAAAATTTGTAACTCCTTTTTTATCACTTATATTTAAGTAATCTGTGATTTTAGGAGCTCTTAAATCTAAACCAAGCACCAAAACTTTTTTATTTGTTAAAGCAATAGTGGCTGCCAAATTAATAGATACAAAAGATTTCCCCTCTCCACTAATTGTTGAAGTTATAAAAATTGTTTTACCTTTTTGTTCTGATTTTGATTTTGGCAGCATGAAACTTAAATTTGTTCTTAAAAGTCTAAATGCCTCTGCTGTGCTTGTTCTTGCTTCCCTATTAACAATTATTCCATTAGATGAAATAGAAATTGGAATATCACCCAAATAAGGAATATCTAAATTGGCTTCTATATCTTTGCGATTATGTAACTTGTTATCAAGCAACAACTTTATGTAAATCAATAAAAAAGGTACAAAAATTGCCGCTAATAAGGCAATTAAATAAATTATGTGCTTTTGGGGAGAAACAGGTATATCAGAACTATAAGCTACATCTATTATCTTAGCGTTAGGAACTGTTATTGCCAAAGAAATAGCAACCTCTTCCTTCTTTTTCAATAAGTAAGAATACAATTCTGAATAAATTATCTTTTGTCTTTCTATATCTATCATTCCTCTTTCTAATAAAGGAATTTTATCTACTTTAGATTTGACTTTTTTAGCTTCAATTCCTATTTCAGATATTTGAATTTGAATGGATTTAGAATAATTATTTAAACTTGCTTGTAATTTTTCTTTTAAAACTTTAATTTGGGTATCTAAAGCTAAAAAGTTTGGGTTTTGAGGCCCTGCAAATCTTTGTAATTTATTTTTTTCTAAAACTAACTGATTAAACTCACTGATGGCTTTCGCTATAGTTTGCTCTGTAAAACCTAAATTAACAGGAAGAACTTCATTATTATAAAGTTGGGAGGAAATTTCTTCTTGCGCCCATTTAATAATACTTAATTGAGTTTTAAGCTTATTAACTTTTGCTTGATATTCAGAATTTGATTCTAATACAATTTGAGCTTCTGGTCCGTACCCGGAAATACTATTTTCTGTTTTATAATTTTTTAAGTTATCTTGTATTAAAGACAACTCTAAACCAACTGCCTTAAGTCTGTTCTCTACAAATGATTTAGTTTTCTGAGACACTATATTTTTATCTATAACAGCATCTAAATTATATTGTTCTATAACTTCATCTAATATATGTTCTGCTTTTAATCTATTATAATCTTTTACTTGTAAATGTAAAATACTAGAAAATTCATTTAAAGCTGTTATTTCTATTTTTGAGCTACAGGAACTAATTACATAATTTCTAGGTTGTATTACAACAAGTGTTTCACCTTTTACAGTTTCATTTAGTTGATTATTCTCTATTTTAAATTGTCCTAATTCTTGGCTATTTATAACTTCATTGAATTGAACCTTATCAAGCAAATCTCCCTCTATGCTTCTTAAACAAACCTCATTTCTATTTAAAATATCTACAACAAATGCCGTATCTATTGAATGATATAAATCATCTTTATTCAAAAAATTGATATGAATAGGATTATTTCCATAAGACTCTGTGTATTTTAAACCCCAATCAGATAAATACCTAATATTGAGTTCTAAAGAATCTACCATTTTGCCAACAATCTTTCTAGATTTTATGATAAAAATCTCATTTTCTGGATTGTTCGTGGAGCTATTACCTACAATACCTAAATCTGATATAACTTTCAATTCATCTGATATTCCAGATTTCAAATTATCTTTTATCATGATATAGGCAGAAGCACTGTATTGAACTGGTGTATATTTTAAATAAAGATATGCAGACAAAAAGGAGATAATTATTCCAACTATAAACCATTTCCAGTAAATAATGTATTTATCAATTTCTTCTCGAATATTAAGATTATTAGCATTTTCTAATAAATCCAATTGATTATTTTTTTTCATAGATATTTAATAGCTCTTAAATTTCCCTAAATCTTAAGCCAAGAACAAAAGGACTTCAAAATAATTTAATGTAATTCAAAAAAAATAGAAAAAAGGGACTTTTTAACATGAGAAATACAATTAAAATTATTAATAATTTATTAAAACGATCAAATGTAATAATTCTGTTTATTAAATGATAGCAAATACAAATCTAATATTTTAATACAATTAAATATTATCAAAATAAGTTTTTAAACTAACAACTATACACTTCTTTCAATTAAATGGTGCAACATATTATTCTTTTAATTAGTCAACCGTTAATTTTAAACTTTTATAAAAAAGTGTAATAATTATTTAAAAAATCATAAAAGTTCACATTTTTTTATCTGACTTTTAAGAAAGCCAAAGCCATAACCAAAAAATTGAGTTATAGAAGTATATAAAGTTAAAAAAGCTACTTTAAATCCATTTTTGAAAGAACAATCAATTAGAATTAATAGAAAATATATACAGTAAATGTATAAAAGCTGTTTGTAACCAAATAAAGCAGAAGCTATTGCAAAAATAAAACCTAAACTAAAAAGTAGTGGAAACCAAAACGTTAATTTAGCACTTTCTGGATACTTTTTATTTAAAATTGGTCTTGCTTTACCAAAAGCATAAGTTTGTTTAAGAAATTGCTTTAATGAAGTTCTACGTTTATGATATACAAATGCTTCTGTTATTAATTGAGTATCAAAATTGTTCTGCCATAAACGAAAGGTTAAATCTATATCTTCTCCTGTTTTCATTTTAGAAAATCCTTTTGTAGCTTGAAAAGCTCTTTTTGAAATTCCCAAATTAAAACTTCGTAATTGAAATTTCCCCACACCTTTTTTCTTTCCTCTAATTCCTCCCGTAGTTAAAAAACTGGTCATAGAATAGTTTATAGCTTTTTGTAAAGATGTAAAACTTTTATGAGCTGCATCTGGACCGCCAAAAGCATCAGTATACTTTTCGTCTAAAGTTTTTTGCACTACAAATAAATATACTGAAGGCACTATAACATCTGAATCTAAAATAATAAAATAATTTCCAGTAGCTTTTTTCATTCCAAAGTTACGACTTGCTCCTGCCCCACTATTTTCTTTGAAAAAATATTTCACATCAAGTTGATTACTATATTTTTTTACAATTTCTTCTGATGAATTAGTAGAACCATCTTCAATGATTAGAACTTCAAAATTATGAGAAAAATCCTGTTTTGTAAGACTATCTAATAACCCATCTATTTCTTGTGGACGGTTAAAAACCGGAATGATTATGGAAAATAATAAATTCAATTATTCAGGAAGTTTAAATAGTGGATTGTAAATCAAACCAATAACATTATTCCATGGGTCCTTAACTGATGCCACGAGAATGCCTTCTCCAACATCTACAGGTTTTTCATGTGCTAAAGCACCAGATTTTAAAAAAAAATCAAATTTTTTATTAATATTATCTACTCCCCAATAACTTAATACATTATCAGTTTTATTCAATTCGTTATCAGCCTTCATTATCCCTAATTCATAACCTTTAACATTAAAACCTACGTAAAACTCATTTTCAAAATAAGGTTCTATTTGAAATACTTTGGTATACCATTCTTTTGCTCTTAATAAATTTGATACTTTATAAATGGTAGTTCTTAATCCTAACATGAAATATTTTTAAGCTAAATTAAACAAAAAGTGCAAATCAAGTTGATTTGCACTTTTAATATTTGAATTCAGGGCAATTACTCGTCTTCAACAAACCTATCCAAAACTGAATCACTAACTCCCATATTTGAAAATCCACCATCATGAAACAAGTTCTGTAAGGTCACTTTTTTCGTTAAATCTGAAAATAAAGAAATCGTATAATCTGCACAATCTGATGCTGTTGCATTTCCTAAAGGACTCATCTTCTCTGCATATTCTATAAAACCGTCAAATCCTTTTACGCCACTTCCTGCTGTAGTTGGCGTTGGTGATTGTGAAATGGTATTTACCCGCACTTTATGATCCCTACCAAAAAAATAACCAAAACTACGTGCAATGCTTTCTAAATAAGCTTTATTGTCTGCCATATCATTATAGTCTGGAAAAACTCTTTGTGCGGCCATGTAGGTTAATGCTACAATAGAACCCCATTGATTCATAGCATTTTTATTGTATAAGACATTCATTACTTTATGAAAAGAAACCGAAGATACATCCCATCCTTTTGTAGTGAAATCATATTTAGGATCTGTGTAATGCTTTCCTTTTCTAACATTAACGGACATACCTATAGAATGTAAAACAAAATCGATTTTACCTCCTAAAATCTCTATCGATTTTTCAACCAAATTAGTTAAATCTTCCATAGAAGTGGCATCTGCTGGCACAATTTGAGAATTTGTCTTTTCTGCTAATACTTTTAAATCTCCCATTCTCATTGCAATAGGTGCATTTGTTAAAACAAATTCGGCTCCTTGTTCGTGTGCTTTTTCAGCCACTTTCCAAGCAATTGAATGTTCGTTTAGTGCTCCGAAAATAATTCCTTTTTTTCCTTTAAGTAAGTTGTACATTGTTTAGTTTTTTAGTCGTTTGTTATTAGTCTTTAGTTTCTCTTGTCTAATTAAAGTCTATAAAACTAGTTTAATAACTCTTTTGCATGTGTTAAAGCTGAATTTGAAATATTTTTACCACTCAACATTTCAGCAATTTCAACAATTCTTTCATTATCTGAAAGTTGTTTTAAATTAGTTGTGGTAATACCATTTATCTCTTCTTTAAATACTTTATAATGGTTTTTCCCTTTGGCTGCAATCTGGGGCAAATGTGTAATTGCAATTACTTGCATATTATTACTCATTTGTTGCATAATAGCTGCAATTTTATTAGAAACCTCTCCTGAAACTCCTGTATCAATCTCATCAAAAATAATAGTTGGTAATTGTGTATTTGCAGATAAAATTGTTTTTACTGCTAACATTATTCTTGACAATTCTCCTCCTGAAGCCACCTTTTTTAATTCGCCAAAGTTTCCTCCTTTATTTGCAGAAAAAAGAAGTTCTAGTTTATCTTTTCCGTTAGAGAAATATATTGGAGTTTGTTTTAGTTCTATCGAAAATCGTGCGTTTTGCATTCCTAATTCAGAAAGTAAGTGTTCCAATTCTTTAGTTAATTTTGGAACTGATTTTTTTCTGCTTTTATGAATTAAAGCAGCAACTTTATCCAATTTTACAGAAACATCGTAAATTTCTTTTTTCTTATTGTTGATGGTTTCTTCTGCATTTTCTACTTGACCTACTTTTTCAGATA
Source organism: uncultured Polaribacter sp. (assembly GCA_913020555.1). GTDB lineage: Bacteria > Bacteroidota > Bacteroidia > Flavobacteriales > Flavobacteriaceae > Polaribacter. The sequence continues at coordinate 5,433 of CAJWAC010000094.1, forward strand.
AATCTTCTAAAACCTTTATTAATTCTTTATTTGAAGAAACATAATGTTTTTTCTGTAGATTATACAAAAACTGCAATCTGTCATTAAGTTCTTCAATTTCATTAGGATTAAAATCTATATTTTCATTAGCATTTTCAAGTTCGGTAACTACATCATCAACTTCTATTTTTACTGATGTTATTCTCTCTGATAATTCTTGATATTCTTTAGAAAAAGAAGCTATTTTTGATAGTCTGTTTTCTAAAGTATTCAACAAACTCTGAATTCCTATTTCTTCGTTTACAGAAATTTCTAAAGCTTCAGATAAATTGAGTTTAATATCTTCTATATTGTTTAATTTCTCTAATTTTTTCTCTAAGATTTCTTGTTCGTCTTCTTTTAAATTAGCCTCGTCTAACTCATTAAAAAGGTGCAGGTTATAATCATATTGTTGATTTGCTTCTTTCTGATTTAATTCTAATTTTTCTAATTCTTTATTTAACCGATTTAATTTAGAATACCCTCTTTTATAAGACTCAATCTTATCTTGATTTTTTGCTAAAGCATCTAAAATTGAAAATTGAAAATTATTATCTGACAGTTCTAAAGTTTGATGCTGTGAATGAACATCTATCAGCCTTGATCTTAATTCATTTAATATTGATAAACGAACAGGAGTATCATTTACAAAAGCCCTAGATTTTCCAGAAGGTAAAATCTCCCTTCTAATAATAGTTTCATCTTCGTAATCTAAATCAACTTCTTCAAAAAAATCTTGCAATTTATAATTAGAGATTGCCACTTTAGCTTCTACTACACACTTTTTGGAAGTATCTTTTAATGAAGATAAATCTGCTCTATTACCTAAAACCAAACCTAGAGCACCTAATAAAATAGATTTTCCAGCTCCAGTTTCTCCTGTAATTATGGATAAACCATTAGAGAAATCAATGGTTAATTGATTGATTAAGGCGTAGTTATTTATGGAAAGTTGTGTAAGCAAATTCGCTAAATTTTAGAAGATAAAATTAGTGAATTAAATTTAGAAAATTAAATGAATTTACTATTCAATATTTCTCCATTTAGAATTATTATTTGGTGAAATTTTTCGCAATGCCGTTGTTAAACGCTGTGCATTTCTGGTTCTTGGTCCATCAGAATACACATTAACAATTTCATCTGCTTTGGCGTCAAAAAATAGACGAATTAAATAATTACCTACAGTTTTGTTGTAAAGGTTTTGCATTTTTAAGACACTGTCTTCAATTGTTTGTTTTGCGAATTCTTTATTGTTTGCAAAATTATCTAATCCTTTAATATGGTAATCGTACATTACATTTCTGTAAATCTTTAATTTAGATGATAACAAATTATCAATCAATAAAAAACGATTTTGTTTACCTACCACGTTTTGCCATGATCCAATTCCACTTTGTTGCGCTTGTAACATCACATTTTGAGCTTCTTTTAACTCATAATCTCCTCCATTTTTAGAAAACGTATCTGCATCTACTCCTAAAATGGTGTATACGTAAAAAACAATGGTAGAAATTAAATTACTATCAAAAGAGTTTTTATTGTAAAATAAAGGATCAAATTCATTGTATTTAAATGAAAAATCGTTGTCTTTCAAATTTAAAACCGGACTTGAATAAGATGAGCCGTAAACGGGTCTTGTAGATTGTATTTGAATTGTGGAATTAAATGTATTATTATCTCTTTCCGTAATAATAATATTCATGGCACAATCTACTTTTTCTTCATTTTGTACAACTCTGTTTGTCCATTTTGTTTGATTAATAAACTCAGTTAAAGATTTTTCTAAAGTTTTAAAAACCTGAACATTAGAACCTGATATTTGCTGATAATTTACATTAACCAAACAATTTAATTCTTGCGAAACAAGATTATTAATAGCTAATACAATAATTAATATGGATACAATTTTACGCATACAGTTTTTAAATTAATCTCGATATTTATTGTTGATTCTCTAAAAAAAAGATGACAAATATTTAAAGTTCACTAATCTTAGTTACAATCTCATTTAAAATATCATCAGCAACTTCTATTTTTGACTTTAACTCGAATGGTTTTTCATTAAAATTTTTATCAATAATAGTGATTTTATTTGTGTTTGTTGCAAAACCAGCTCCTTTATCTTGCAAAGAATTTAAAACAATAGCATCTAAATTTTTACGTTTAATCTTAGTCTTTGCATTTTCAATTTCGTTATTAGTTTCTAAGGCAAAACCAACTAAAAACTGTTTGTTTTTAACTTTGCCTAAGGAAGCTAAAATGTCTTTAGTTTTAGTAAACTCTATAGTTAACGACGAATCTTTCTTTTTTATTTTCTGATGTGCAACATTTTTTGGTTTATAATCTGCAACAGCAGCAGATAAAATTGCAATATCTACATTTTTAAAATATTGATGAGCCTCAATAAACATTTCTTCCGCAGTAACAACATCTATCCTTTTAACAAAAGAATGATTCATTTTTTGATGACTTGGTCCAGTAATTAAAAAAACTTCTGCACCTAAGTTTGCTGCTGATGTTGCTAAAGCAAATCCCATTTTTCCAGAAGAATGATTTCCAATAAAACGCACAGGATCAATAGCTTCATAAGTTGGTCCTGCAGTTATTAAAACTTTCTTGCCACGCAGTGGAAGTTGAGCAAGAATATCATCTTCCATAAAAGTAACAATATCTTTGGGTTCGGCCATTCTACCTTCGCCTACTAAACCGCTGGCCAACTCGCCAGAAGTGGCAGGAATCATTACATTACCAAAATTCTGTAATTTTTTTAAACTATCTTTTGTTGATGGATGAATATACATATCCAAATCCATAGCTGGCGCAAAATAAACTGGACATTTGGCAGACAAATAAGTAGCTAACAATAAATTGTTACATGCACCATTTGCCATTTTAGAAAGCGTATTTGCAGTTGCAGGGGCAATTAAAAAATAATCTGCCCACAAACCTAGTTCTACGTGATTATTCCATAACTCATTTTCATCTTCTTGATCATAAAAAGTAGAATGAACAGGGTTTTTAGAAAGTGTAGAAAGTGTGAGAGGTGTTATAAAATCTTTAGACGCAGGAGTCATAATAACTTTGACATCTGCGCCTAATTTTATAAATAAACGGACTAAAGAGGCCGTTTTGTATGCAGCAATTCCAGCAGTAATGCCTAATAGGATTTTCTTACCACTTAAAACAGACATTATTCTGTTTCTGGAGTTCTATGGTATACTTTATCATTCAACCATTCTTCAACAGCAATAGCG
>CAJWAC010000095.1 GCA_913020555.1 uncultured Polaribacter sp.
GGAAGTTCTGTTTTTAGAGTACCAGAATTTGTAACAAGAAATACTTTTTATTACACAGATGATTGGTTTGAAGGCAAACCGATGTTGGTAAATATTGGAGTTACTTTTAAATATTTTACGAGTTACAAAGCAAATGCTTATAATCCTTTACTAGCTGAATTTACTTTGCAAGATTCAGAAGAAATTGGTTTTCCAACTTTTGATGTTTTCTTTAATGCACGAGTAAGGAGAACACGTTTGTATTTTAAGATTGATAATGTAACTTCTAGTTTTTCTAAAAAGAATTATTTTTCAGCCCCTAATTATCCATACAGAGATTTTACAATACGTTTTGGGCTTGTTTGGAATTGGTTTATTTAAAAATCCATCTTCAAATCTTTGCTGAAGACAAGATAGTCTATTAGCAAGTTAAATTTATAAATCTTCAATGCGCATCGTTGATGAATAGATAAAATTAAAAAATGAAAGTATCCAATAAAATCCCAGAAGTTTCTTTTTTTAAGTTTCTTAAACATGCGAATGCTATTCTACAAAATCCATTGCCTTTTCATGCAAAAAATTTTGATGCTTTAGGGGATATTTTTCGTTTAAAAATTGGTTTTGGAAAATCAGTTTTGTTTTGCAGAGATGCTGGGCTTTTACAACATGCGCTTCAAAAGAATCAAAAAAATTATACCAAATCTTATATTCAAACTAAAGATTTAGTAAAATATGTTGGAAAAGGATTGTTAACTGCTGAAGGAGAACACTGGCAAAAACAGCGAAAATTAATTCAGCCAGCTTTTCATAAAGGACAACTTAAGCTTTTGGTTGATACCATTCAAAAAACTATTTTAGAAGAATTAAAAAATATTAAAACAGGAAGACCAATGGATGTTTTTCCTGTTTTTAATGATTTGGCTTTTCAAACGGTTATCAAATCAATTTTTAATATAAACATTTCTGATGCAGATATAGATTCATTGCAACATACCACAGAAGCTACTCAAAAAATGTTGGTTCAAGAACTAAGACAGCCTTTTTTGGTTTGGTGGTTTAACTTTTCTGGTAAAACGAAAAAGCATTTAGATTTCACTCAAAACTCGAGAACTATTTTAAAGAGATTGGTAGAAAAAAGAAAGCAGAGTAAAGAAGATCATCAAGATTTACTGGATATGCTTTTAAGTGCAAAGTATGAGGATGGCTCTAGTATGGACGAAAATCAATTAGTAGATGAAATATTAATCTTATTTGCAGCAGGTCATGAAACAACATCAAATGCACTTACTTTTACTTGCGAATTGTTAGCTCGTAATCCTGCAGCACAATCAAAAATCGCTTCTGAAATTAAAAAAATAAAAAGTGAATCTTCAGATTGTATGTATTGGATAAAAAATGCAAGTTATACAAAATTAGTTGTTGAAGAATCTATGCGCTTGTTTCCTCCAGCTTATTTTATGGATCGCATAAACATAGAGGAAGACACTTACAATGGCATTATTTTACCTAAAGGATCCAATCTGTTATTTTCAATTTATGAAATTCATCGTCATCCAGATTTTTGGAAACAGCCAAATGAATTTATTCCTGAGCGTTTTTTAGACAAAAACATTAAGTTTTCAAAAAATTATTTTCCTTTTGGTGCAGGGCCTAGAATGTGCATTGGTAATAATTTTGCGATGTATGAAATGATTTTAGCAATTATTACAATAGTAGAACAATTTGAAATTACTGAAAAGAAATCTGCTATTCAAATAAAACCTTTGATTACGCTGAAACCAAACAATGCTATTTTGGAATTTAAAAATAGGATTTAATTTATAAATTAAACTAAATTGCGTGTGAAGAAATATTAGATGTTAGCAGCTTAACTATTTTACATTTAATGTTTTTGCTTTTTTAAAACATTTGTTGCTAAAACTTCCCGAGAAATAAACTTAAAGATTGAGATATAGTTTTAAATGTCTAAATATTAATTAGATAGCTCTTTAATTTTTATTTTGAAAGCAGCAAATATTAAAGTCATAAAAGGACTTAACCAGTTAAAAACAGCATAAAAAGCGTAATCAAAAACAGAAACACCCAAAACTCCAGAATGATAGGCTCCACAAGTATTCCAAGGAATTAAAACTGAAGTTACTGTTCCAGAATCTTCTAAAGTTCTACTTAAATTTTCTGGTGCTAGGCCCTTATCAGCGTAAGCTTTTGCATACATTTTTCCTGGCACTACAATTGCTAAATATTGATCTGATGCTGTGAAATTTAATCCTATACATGTAAATACAGTACTTGCGAATAAACCAAAAATAGAATCGAACAAACTTAACATAAAAGAACTAATTCTTGCCAGTGCGCCTATGGCATCCATAATTCCACCAAAAACCATAGCACATAAAATTAACCAAATTGTTCCTAACATTTTAGCCATTCCACCTGCAGTAAATAAATCGGCTAAAGCAGCATTTTCGGTGGCTACAGCAGTTTTTACAGTTATTGCCTGCATAATACCTTTATAAGCAGATGTAAATGTTAATTCTTTAGCTCCAGTTATTTGAAGAATAACTTCTGGTTGAAAAATTAGCGCAAAAATTCCTCCTAGAATTGTTCCTGCTAACAATGCTGCTAAAGGTGGAGTTTTCTTAATAATCAAAGCAATCACAATTATTGGAACTAAAAATAACCAAGGCGTAATATTAAATGCTTTTTCTATGTCTGTTAGTAAAGCGTTTGTGTCTGCTTCACCTGTTGTATTTTGTGTAAACCCTAAAATTATGAATACAATTAGGGTTATTACAATTGTTGGTACAGTAGTGTAAGCCATATATTTTATATGTGTAAACAAATCTGTACCAGCCATTGCTGGAGCTAAATTTGTAGTATCTGACATTGGAGACATTTTATCACCAAAATAAGCTCCAGATAAAACAGCCCCTGCAGTCATTCCTAAAGAAATACCTAATGCGTCACCTATACCAATTAAGGCAATACCTACTGTTGCAGCTGTTGTCCACGAACTACCTGTTGCAATGGAAATTACGGCACAAATTATTAAAGTTGCTGCTAAAAATATTGTGGGGTTTAAAACCTGTAAACCATAATAAATCATAGATGGTATGATACCACTTATTAACCAAGTACCGGCCAAAGCGCCAACCATTAATAAAATTAAAATTGCGCCTGCTGTAGATTTTATATTTTCTGCAACTTCGTCTATCATTATTTTATAGGAAACTTTATTTTTAAAACCTACAATTGCAGCCACTGCGCCACCTAATAACAATACAAATTGATTACTTCCACTCAAAGCATCATCACCAAAAACAAAAACATTAAAGGCCAACATGATGATTAATATTAATACTGGAAAAAGAGCTTCCCAAATACTTAATTCTGCATTAGCTATAATCTTTTGATCTTTAATTTTCATTTTTGATAGATTTTTATCCTCTTGCATTATATAAATTTTTGGTTTGTAATGTTACGATTTTACAGAATGTTATGCAAATCAAATTGGTTTACTTATTTTGTAATTATGGTTTATTAATTTAAATTATTTGAGGTTTTACTTGTTGATAAACTGTTCACAGTAAATAGCATAAACACAAAGTTTAATTGTTATATGTGATAGAGGCCGAAGTTTGAAGGTTTATAAGTTTTTATAGACTGAATTTTATAATGAAATTCAGGTAATGACTTTTAATAAGGCTTTAAAAACTTTTTATAATTTAAAGATTTGGATGGTTTTTCTTTATATAAATTGAAGAGAAAATACAACGCTATTTAATATTTTTTAAAAACTTTTATACCTGCTTTAATTGATATATCTAAGTGATTTTTTTTGGGAGTTAATGGGCAAGAAAATAAATCATTATAAACACAATAAGGGTTGTAAGTGTTATTAAAATTTAATTCCAAAGTATTATCAGTTTTAATATCTGTAAGCATTACATCCATATAACGCCCTCCTCCATATGAATCTTCTCCAGAAGTATTGTCTGTAAAAGGTATAAAGAGATAATCTTTGTATTTTTCATCATTTAAATCTTCTTGACTTTGATAAATAGTCAGTTTAAAATCTTGTCCTTTTAAATTAAATTTTAAAATGCCATATTCTTTATACATTGGTTTCCTATCTGTGGTAGTTGCCATTTTAAAAGTAGGGGCATTTTCAATTCTTATCAATTGGGCTTTTACAATAAAAGAAGAATCTACAGGAAAAAAATCTAAACCTTCAAATTTTTTTCTATCTCTTTTTTTTAATGGTGATGTTGTGGCATCTTTAAAGCTAGCATTTAATTTTTTTTGATATTTGGTTTTACCAACTATAGGTCTTTTGTCTTTTGAATTACAAGAAAAAAACATTAGCGGTACGAGTAAAAAGAAAGCATATTTTATCATAATTACTAAAATATAAAATTACTTTAAAGTTCTTTTTAGAATCAATAATTTATTGTCCATAACATTACCCGTAAAAATTAAATTACCAAAAGTAGCTGCCACAGTGGAGCCTGACATGCTTTTTCCGTCTTCTATATAAATCTGTTCAATCCTATAATCTTCTTTGCCTTTGTAATCAATTTTGATAATTTCTGATGGCGAATACTTTTCCTTCCCTTTAGCATAAGCTGCAAAATGTAATAAATTAGGATGTGCTCCAATCCAAAGATGATTATTTTCGTCAAATTCAATATTATCTACACCTGTTTTGCAGTCTAAATCTTCTATAAATGATAAACTGTTGTCTTTGTTTTTTTGATATACTTTTATCAAAAATTTTCTTGGCGACGCTACAAAAATCAAATTTCGTTTTGTTTCCATATTAATTCCATTAGCATATGCAATTCCATCTGCAACTTCTGAGTATTTTTCACCATTAAAATAAACGACATTAGATATACTAAGTCCTAAATAGTCTTCGGCAAGTCTTCCTAAACCTTCTTTGTACTTGTGATCATTTGTAAAATAAAAGCGATTTTCATCTAATAAAACAATATCATTTGGACTAAATATTTTATCATTCTGTAATGTTTTTTGATGTGTTAACTTTTTATCAACTAAATTAAAAATCTCGATAAACTCTCCTTTTACAGTATGATTAATTGCTGCAATAGTAATAGTACTATCTTTTTGAAACATTGAAATTCCGTGCGGTGCAAATGGCTTTGTAAAATCTTTAGTTAAATGAATTGGTTTAAAGTTATTACTTTTTAAATCAATAAAGTATAAACCACCAATTTCTTGTGCGGTATTTGGAAACTTATTTCTAGCGGTAGCAGAAACAATAGCAAAACTATCTTTTCTATTGATGGTAATATCTTCTGCACCAGAAATTTTAATAGTTTTTAAAATTTCACCTTTAAAATTATTTTCGATGCTTCTAAAGTAACCTGTAGAAATAAAAATATCAGCAACAAACAGTATTAATAAAATAAGGATAGCGTAAAAAAGTCTCTTTTTGAATTTCATTTAAAAATGTTTTCATAAAAGTACAACATTCAAATATTTTAGATAGAATTCAGTTTTAAATATTGCCTGGATACAGATTATTATAACTTTAAAATTTAGATGAATGGTTTTTAAAAAAGTAGTTTGGAATTAGTTAGATTTATAAAGTAAAATAAATAAATGTACAGTAGCTTATCAGCAGAACAAGGCCATTTTTCCAATTTAAACGATATTTTGTAGGTAATAAAACCATAGGTAAAGTGATTAGTGAAATACCTAACATCCAAAAAACATCAGAAGTTAATAATCGATCATCGGACAACGAAATTGGAGTTATTATTGAAGTAATACCAATAACCGCCAGAATATTAAAAATATTAGAACCTATTAAATTACCCAAAGAAATGGCTTTTTCCTTTTTTATTACTGCAATAATAGATGCGGCTAACTCGGGTACACTTGTGCCAACAGAAACTATTGTAACTCCAATTACACGCTCTGTAACACCAAAATCTAAAGCCATTGCTGTGGCGCCTTTTATTAATAGCTCTGAACCTCCCCAAAGTCCCAAACCTCCCATAACTAAATAAAAGGTAGTTTTAATTCCTGATAATGGAATGTCATATTCCAATTTATCAATATTATTATTTTTCTGAGTTTTTAATAGGTAGATGATAAATATCACTAAAAAGGTAAATAAAAGAATTCCTTCATATTGCACAATAACTTTATCATTTGTTAAAAATAAAAAAAGTAATATTGAAGCGATCATCATTACAGGCCAATCAACTCTATAGAAATTTTTAGAGACATTCATTGAGCCCAAGAGCAATGTGACCCCTAAAACCAAACCAAGATTTGCAATATTAGAGCCAATTACATTACCTAAAGCTAAATCAGATGAATTATTTAATGCAGCGTTTATACTAACAATTAATTCTGGTGCTGAGGTTGCAAAAGATACAACTGTCATACCAACCACAACTTTAGAAATTTTTAATTTTAAGGATAAAGAAACTGCTGATTTAAGCAACCAGTTTCCTCCAAAAATTAACAAAACTAAACCTCCAATTATTAATAAAAAGTTCATTTATTTTATTTTTTACAAAGATACATTTTTATCAATGTTTAAAGAGCATAAAAGATGAGAATGCATTTTAAGATGTTTTTAATTATGAATTTTCCTTTACTTTTTAAAAGTGATTAAAATACTTGCTTTGTTTTCTAATAGTATTTGGTTTTTATGTATATTTTATGTTACAATTATAAATTATTATGTAGGTATAATATATAATATTATAACTTTAAGTGTTTTTTTAGTTATAAATATAAAATCAATTTAAAAAGTTTATTTGATAGCTTTTGGAGGATGATACTCAAATCTTATATATTGAAAAAGTATTTACAAAAATGCCCTATTTATTCACTATTTAAAACAATTAAAAATGATCGTATTTGCAGTTAAAGCCATTAAATTTATTTCAGAAATTTTAATTTTTCTACTATTCTAATCTGCAAGTAAAATCACTTTTTAATAGATTAGGTTAATTTAAAAGAGTATCTTAATTGGTGTCAATATTGTATTCAATTACAGAGTTGTTATTTTTTATTAAATTTAACAATAAATCAAACCAAAATGAAAAAACATATTTTCAAAATGTTGGCTAAAATTAATAAGGCTATTTTACCTTCTTTTACTAAAAAGGAACTCGATATTACAAAAGCGTCTAAAATTCAATTAGCAATAATTGGTTGGCGTGCTTTTGTAACTATAAATTCACTTGATTAAAAACTTATATTATGAACTCGGACTACATTAAAATTTTTACGGAAACAAACATTATTGTGAGAGGTTTACAAAAACAATTAGAAGATAAAGGGATACATAACATAATTAAAGATAAATTTGAATCTGCAAGATTAGGAGGTTATGGAGAGCAAAATGCATCAGTAGAACTTCATGTTTTAAATAAAGATCTAGAAGCTGTAAAACCTTTACTTAATGCATACAAAGCAAAAATAGATGAATAAAAAATGAGCTTACTCTTTTTAATTCAGAAAAATGCTATTATATTTGCAGCCGATTTAAGGCCATGTGGCGCAACTGAATAGCGCACTTGATTACGGCTCAAGAGGTTATAGGTTTGAATCCTATCATGGTCACTTTAAAACCAGCAGTTATTCTTTAATAATATGCTGGTTTTTATTTTTTATTGATTCCTTTAATGATATTGTTTGTTAATTTTATTAAATAACTGTCGTGGATGTAATGCACTACTTTACAAAACAATTTATTAAAAAAAGCGATGAAGTGTAAAACATTCATCGCTTTAAAATTTGAAGACATTACTTCGTAATAGTTGGGGGATATTAAATACTATATAACAAATTTACATTTTATAAAAGTATGAAACAATCCCTAAAAATGGGGAAATTCTCATATCCCTATAAATAGGGAGAAGCCTCCTTGTTTTTAGGGGCTTCTCTAAATTTAAAATATTAAGTTGAGAACTATTCTCCAAATAGGTGTAATTCAGTAAACTCTTTGTCTAATGTAATGGATTGCGCTCCAGCAGTTGATGCGCTG
>CAJWAC010000096.1 GCA_913020555.1 uncultured Polaribacter sp.
TTAAATCTTAGATTATGAAAAAAATAATTTTGGTATTGTTCTTATTAATTGGAATTAATCAAGTTTCAAATGCACAATTTAAATTCGGACTAAAAGGTGGTATTAACTATAATTCAAATTCAATTGAAGAGACGAGTCAGGACGTTTTTGATGGCGCAAATAGCAAAACTGGTTATCATATTGGAGTTTGGGCACGTTTAAAAATACCTGTTGTAGGTTTATATGTTAGACCTGAATTGGTATATACAAACTTAAAAAATGAAATATTTTATAAGACTACAGCTGAAGTAATTACACATACATTTCAAAAAATTGATATTCCTGTTTTATTAGGTAAAAAGATTTTTGGAATTGGGAATGTATTTATTGGGCCATCTTTTCAATATATTTTAGATTCAGAATTTGAGATTAATGATATTTCAGACGTTGATGCAAATGGTTTTACAATGGGACTTCAATTTGGAGGCGGAGTTGAATTCGGAAAATTAGGAATCGATTTGCGCTGGGAAAGAAGTTTTTCTAATGTAGAATCTAGTTTTATTGGTGGTGCTGCAGGAAATACTGAAATAAATTATGATACAAGAATTAATCAAATAATCATTGGACTTTCTATAGCATTATAGACGAGATTTTATAGAAATAAAAAAGGGGAAAATTATTGGTTTTCCTCTTTTTTATGGAATAGATTTTCTATTATTCTAATATTTGAGATGCATGTACTTTTGTTTTTACTTTAGTAATAACATCTTCAATTACTCCTTTTTCATCAATAACAAAAGTAGTTCTATGAATACCATCATATTCACGTCCCATAAATTTTTTTGGTCCCCAAACATTAAAAGCTTCAATAACTGTTTTATCTTCATCTGCCAATAAAGAAAAAGGCAAATTATTTTTATTTATAAAATTCTGTTGTCTTTTAGCTGAATCTGCACTTACACCTAAAACATCATAACCTTTGGATAGGAAAGTTTTGTAATTATCCCTTAAATCACAAGCCTCAGCAGTACATCCAGGAGTACTAGCTTTAGGATAAAAGAACAAAACTAACTTTTTACCTGCGTAATCAGATAATTTTATGGTCTTCCCTGCATTATCTTTAGCCTCGAATTGTGGAGCATTATCTCCTATTTTAAGTGATGTCATTTAATTATTTTTAGTTGTACATAAACAAAAATACTATAATGATCTTTTAAATGAAATCATATAATTATTTTTGTTAATTAATTAACATTATTAATGAATAAACAGCAAAAAATAAAGTTCATAATTACAACGCTTAATGAACTTTATCCTAAAATACCAATTCCCTTAGACCATAAAGATCCATATACATTATTGATTGCTGTTTTATTATCTGCGCAATGTACTGATGTTCGCGTAAATCAAATTACCCCAATTTTATTTGCCAAGGCTGATAATCCTTTTGACATGGTAAAGTTATCTGTTGAAGAAATAAAAGCAATTATTAGACCTTGTGGTTTATCGCCAATGAAGAGCAAAGGAATTTATGGTTTATCAAAAATTTTAATTGAAAAATATAATGGAGAGGTTCCAAAATCTTTTGAAGGTTTGGAAGAGTTGCCTGCTGTAGGTCACAAAACAGCAAGTGTAGTTATGAGTCAAGCTTTTGGAGTACCTGCATTTCCAGTAGATACTCATATTCATCGATTAATGTATAGATGGAATTTGACCAATGGTAAAAATGTACAACAAACAGAAAAAGATGCTAAAAGATTATTCCCAGAAGAACTTTGGAACGATTTGCATTTACAAATTATTTGGTATGGACGAGAATATTCACCTGCTAGAGGTTGGAATCTAGATAAAGATATTATTACTAAAACAATAGGACGAAAATCTATTTTAAATAAGTATTATCAAATGAAAATTTAATTTTAATCCCAGAATATAATTCTAACATTTTCAAACAAAATAATCATCTAAGGTAGAAAAATTAAGAAAATAAAAAAAAGCTTCAACAAAGTCGAAGCTTTTTCCACTCTTAATTCAAATTCAATTCAATGAAGTCTTCTGATTTTGTTTTTACAATCTTTAGAGATTTTGAAAAATTAATCAAAAATTGAACTGTTTTCTGGTTGGGTTGCATCTGAGCGTCAGACGACTTTTTTGAGTAAAGTTGCATCATATATACTATTTAATATCTTGATTATAAATTAGTAACGCAGCTTTTTTTACTTTATTGTTAATTTACTAAAATAATTTTATGTTTATCTATTAATTTTCGCATATTTATAAGTGCATATCGCATTCTACCCAGAGCGGTATTAATACTAACCCCTGTATTTTCACTTATTTCTTTAAAGCTCATGTCTTTATAAATTCGCATTACTAAAACCTCTCTTTGTTCATCAGGTAATTCTTTTACAAGTTCTCTTACATCATTATGAATCTGTTCTTGAATGATTTTTTTCTCTACATTTAAATTTCCATCACCTAAAACCGAAAAAATATCAAACTCATCAGTATTTTTAAATGCTGGCATTCTATTAGATTTTCTAAAATAATCAATTACCAAGTTATGAGCAATTCGCATTACCCATGGCAAAAATTTACCTTGCTCATTGTAATTGCCCTTTTTTAAAGTTCGTATTACTTTTATAAATGTATCTTGAAATATATCTTCAGTAACAGCCCTATCCTGTACTTTACTATAAATAAAACTAAATAATCTTTGTTGATGTTTATTTATTAGAATTGATAAAGCAGATTCTTTACCTTTTATATAATCACTAACTAAAACACTATCGTCTATTGCTTTTTTTTCCATAATAACTACTTTTGAGCGAAGTAAGATCTCCACTATTTAATTATTTATAATAATTTTTAAAGTAATTTTTGTTTTATGGTATTTATTTTAAAGAAGTTATTCATTCAAATATACCTTTTATTTTTAAATTCACAAATTATTTAACAGTTTCTGTAGTAAACTTTTTTTCAAATCGATTAAATAAATAGTATTTTTATAGCCTATATTTTTCAAGAATGAAAGTTGATATTTCTACTGTAAATCCTAAAAAAAACATCATCATTAAAGGAGCTAAACTCCACAATTTAAAGAATATAGATGTTGTTATACCTAGAAATAAATTAGTAGTAATTACAGGACTTTCTGGATCTGGTAAGTCGTCTTTAGCTTTTGATACATTATATGCTGAAGGTCAAAGACGTTATGTAGAAAGTTTATCGTCTTACGCAAGACAGTTTTTAGGAAAATTACACAAGCCTAAAGTAGATTATATTAAAGGAATTGCGCCTGCAATTGCCATTGAACAAAAAGTAAACTCTACAAACCCAAGATCTACCGTAGGCACATCTACAGAAATTTACGATTATATTAAATTATTATATGCAAGAATAGGAAAGACTTTTTCGCCTATTTCTGGCAATGAAGTTAAAAAAGATACCGTTTCTGATGTAATTAATTTTGTTAAAAAATTTCAGGACCGCACAAAGTTATTACTGCTTGCGCCAATAACTATTGATGAAAACCGCGATTTGAAAGCGGTTTTACAAGTATTAGAGCAACAAGGTTATGCACGTTTAAAGTGGAATAATGAGATTTATCGAATTTCAGATTTTCCACAAAACGATTTTAATAATGAGAATTTATTTTTAGTTATTGATAGAGTAATCACTAAAAAAGATGAAGATTTTTATAACAGATTAGCAGACGCTATACAAACTGCTTTTTTTGAAGGTAAAGGAATTTGTTTTATAGAGAATTTATTGAATAATGAGGTTTCAGAATTCAGTAATAAATTCGATTTGGATGGAATGTCCTTTTTAGAACCTAACACACATTTATTTAGTTTTAACAATCCTTATGGAGCATGCCCAACTTGCGAAGGTTATGGAAATGTAATTGGTATTGATGCAGATCTGGTGATTCCAAATACAGGATTATCTATTTTTGAAGATGCTATTTTCCCTTTTAGAACGCCTTCTTATATTCATTACAAAGAAGATTTGATTGCTGTTGCTTACAAATTTGATATTCCCATCCACAAACCTTGGTTTGAATTATCAACAAAACAAAAAGAATTAGTTTGGAATGGAAATAAATCTTTTAATGGTATTCATCATTTTTTTACAGCATTAGAAGAAAAAAGTTATAAGATTCAGAATAGAGTAATGTTATCACGTTATCGTGGAAAAACAAAATGTACTACTTGTAATGGTAAACGTTTGCGCAAAGAAACAAACTATATAAAAATCAATAATAGTACAATTTCTGATTTAGTCTCTTTGCCTTTAGATGAACTGGCACTTTTCTTTAAAAATATCAAACTAGATAAATATGAGGAGAAAATTGGAAAACGTTTACTAACAGAAATCAATAATAGATTACAGTTTTTAACAGATGTTGGTCTTTCTTACTTAACCATAAATAGAACTTCGAATACACTTTCAGGTGGAGAAAGTCAACGTATAAACCTAGCTACTTCATTGGGAAGTTCTTTGGTTGGATCTATGTATATTTTAGATGAACCAAGTATAGGTTTGCATCCAAAAGATACGGAACGTTTGATTGGTGTTCTCAAAAACCTTCGTGACTTAGGGAACACAGTTGTAGTAGTTGAACATGATGAAGATATCATGAAGGAGGCTGACTATATTATTGATATTGGCCCTGAGGCCGGAAGTTTTGGTGGCGATGTTGTTGCAGAAGGTACTTTTAAAGAAATTCTAAAATCAAATTCTTTAACTGCTCAATATTTAAATGAAGATTTAAAAATTGAAATACCTACAAAACGTAGAACAACAAAAAATAAAATTCAAATTTTAGGCGCAAGAGAACATAATCTCCAAAATATAGATGTTACTTTTCCTTTAAATTGTCTGTCTGTAATTACTGGAGTTTCTGGTTCTGGTAAAAGTACTTTGGTTAAGAAGATTTTATATCCAGCTATGCAAAAGAAGTTGAATGGTTATGGCGATAAAATTGGGCAACATACAAATATTACTGGAGATTTTGACACTTTAAAAAGTGTAGAATTTATAGATCAAAATCCGATTGGACGTTCTTCAAGATCTAATCCTGTTACTTATATTAAAGCTTATGACGATATTCGTGCTTTATTTTCAAATCAGAAATTATCAAAAATCAGAAATTACAAACCAAAACATTTTTCTTTTAATGTAGAAGGTGGACGTTGTGAAGTCTGCAAAGGTGAAGGTGAAGTTACCATTGAGATGCAATTTATGGCAGATGTTCATTTAGAATGCGATGTTTGTAATGGAAAACGTTTCAAAAAAGAAGTTTTAGAGGTAAAATTTGATGGTAAAACAATAGATGATATTCTAAATTTGACTATAGATGATGCAGTTGCTTTTTTCTATGAAAATATGGTTACTAAAATTGCAACAAAATTAAAACCTCTGCAAGATGTTGGTTTGGGTTATGTAACTTTAGGCCAATCCTCTTCTACTCTTTCTGGTGGGGAAGCACAGAGAATAAAGTTAGCATCCTTTTTAGTAAAAGGAAATACTAAAGACAAAGCTTTATTTATTTTTGATGAACCTACAACAGGTTTGCATTTTCACGATATAAAAAAATTATTAGCATCCTTTAATGCTTTAATCGAAAGAGGACATTCTATAATTGTAATTGAACATAATATAGAACTTGTAAAATGTGCAGATTACATTATTGATTTAGGTTTAGAAGGTGGTAAAAATGGTGGTAAATTAATCTTTCAAGGAACTCCTGAAAAATTAGCTAGAAATAACGATTCTTATACTGCCAAATACTTAGTTGAAAAATTGGTGTTTTAAGCAAATAAAAAACCTCACAATTGTTATAAAAGCGAGGTTTCATTTTTATAATTTAAAATCTATTTACTTAAGTTCTTTCATAATAATCTCAATCGCTTTATCTAATTGAGGTGTGTTTTTTTGCAACCTATCCTTAAAATCTTTGCCAACATAAACATCAGGAGCAACCCCAGTAATTTCCAAATCTTTTCCGTCTAGAGTATAACATCCCCAAGAAGGCAATCTATAAAATGAGCCATCAACTAGAGAACCTCCTGTTGTAAAAATAATCCACCTGTAGGTTTCTGTTCCTACAATTGTTCCTAAACCTAATTCTTTAAAACCAGCCGCTGTCATTTCTGCATCAGATAAAGATTGCTCATTAATTAACAAAACAATAGGTTTATTCCCATAACTAAAGTTAGATTGACTTGCCAATTTACCTTCTCTGTATTTCCAATTTAAATACTGCCTTTGTTGTAAAAAGTTTAAAACAGCATCATGTACATTGCCACCTGTATTGTAACGTAAATCTAAAATTAGACCCTTTTTGTAAGCTTCTGCGCTCATTAAATCTTCATAGAATTTTGTCAATTCGCCTCCTCCCATATTTTTCATATGTACATAAGCAATAGTATTTTTCGATTTTTTATTTACATAATCCTGATTATCATCTTGCCATTCATCATATACCAAGTTATTAATTCCTCTGTAACTTGTAGTATGAATGAATAAATCAAATTGCTTATCAGCAGCAACCATTGCATTTATCATCTCCATTGTGTTCTGATAATGTACATTGTCATCAGCAGAACCGTGAATCAAAAGATATTTCCCTTTCATCTTGTCCACATGATTAATGGGACTGTTCTCATCATAACCACTTTCATTTTCTTCGGGAGTCCGCATAAAGCGTTCTGTATAGATGTTGTCGTAAAACCGCCAGTTGGTTACTGGTGCTACTGCTATTGCCATTTTAAATAGATCAGCTCCTTTGGTGATAGCCAATGATGACATATATCCTCCATAACTCCATCCTTGAATTCCAATACGATTTGAATCAATATAATTTAGACCTCCAAAGTATTTTGCTTCATTTATTTGGTCAATGGTTTCATATTTACCCAATTCTTTTTGGGTTATTTTTTTGAAAGGCAATGATAAATTAGTAGGGTATAGCCAGAATAAGATTATTGATGATTATTGCGATTATTCTACTGTTAAGTTCGATCCCTCATATCTGAGATATTATTCTAGTTACATCTTGTATTATGAGATGAATAAATATTATTTAAATCAGCATTCTTTTAAATATGTGAATATAGGGGCTAGAACTTTGTTGCAT
>CAJWAC010000097.1 GCA_913020555.1 uncultured Polaribacter sp.
GCACCTTTCATATTTAATCCATCAGTAATTATCAAACCTAAAAACCCTAATTTCTCTTGCAATAGTTTGGTGGTTACATTGTAAGATAATGATGTTGGTAGCTTTTTATCTCTTTCTAAACTTGGAATGCTTAGATGTGCCGTCATTACACTAGTTACACCTGCATCAAATATTTTTTTGTAGGGATATAATTCAATAGAGTCTAAACGTTCTTCCGAGAAATCTAAAACAGGTAATGAATGATGAGAATCTGTTGCTGTATCTCCATGGCCTGGAAAATGTTTTGCACTTGCCATAACACCAAGGCTTTGCATTCCTTTAGTAAATACTATCGCTTTTTGAGTAACATTTTCTTTACTTTCACCGAAAGAACGATTTCCTATAATTGGATTCTCCGGATTTACATTTACATCTACAACAGGCGCAAAATTTACATGAATTCCAAGTCGTTTACAGTGTTTCCCTAAATGTTCTCCAAACTGTTTTACTAATGAATCATTTCTAATTGCCCCTAACGTCATATTCCATGGAAAACGATACGCATTATCTAACCGCATGTCTAAACCCCATTCTCCGTCAAAACCAATTAGCATAGGAAGTTTAGAAAGTGATTGATATTTATTCGTTAAAATTGCTTGTTTATTAGGAGTTCCTTGCATAAAAATTAGATTACCTACATGATATTTTTCAATCATTTCAATAATAAAATTTTCGTGTTTTTCATCTAAATTAGAGTAGGCTTGCACCATAAATAGCTGTCCAATTTTTTCATCAATTGTCATGGAATTTAAAATACTGTCTACCCAAACTTCTTGATTTTCAAAATCTTTTGTTCTTAACGGATCTATACTTTGAGAATGTAATTTTAAAATAAAGGCTATAAAAAATAACAGAAGTAGATTTTTATTCATATTTTTTTTTTAATTCAGTAGTTACAATAAAAAGCGTTTGTGCCAACTTTGTTTTGCAGGGACTTCCCATTTAGATTCAAAATCTTCTTTGCTACTTACCATATTATTAAAAACAATAGTTTCTGAAGTCACTTTTTTATCTTTAATGTATTTCTGAAAATCAGGTAACTTAACTAAATTAATATTTTGATTATCTTTAAAAGTGATATTCATTTTATCCATTAAATCTAGCTGTAATTCATTTTCTAATTGTTTTATAAAACGGACTGAACTATCTATAGAGCATCCAGAAACATTGTTAAAACTTTCATCTACAGCCAATACTAAAAACTGATTATATTTTATAGTAAACGATCCTTTAAGATCATCTCCGTGTCGTGTCCATTGATTGATGAAATCTTCAGCTTGAACTGAAATAAATTCTATTTCTTTAATGGTAAACTCCCTGTCTGATTGATAAATCCAAACACGAGAATTCTTTGGTAAATTTTTATAATGGGTGAACATTTTTTTTATGTATTTAATGTAAAGAAATTAAATTTCTAAAGCATATTCATTAAACTGATTGGTCTTTTCAATAATTAATTAAAAACAAAGAAATAGAGGTGATAAAGCTTTTTTTTTAATGATTCCTAGTGTTATTCATTAGTAAGATTCGTACTTTACAAAGACAACTATGTAAACGCTACTAACGTAGATTAAATTTCTGCTGTAAAGCTTGTAATTTATCTTGATCTGACATTACCTTTTTAGGCTTAGACATTCTTTCTTTAATTTCTTTTAACACCTTTTTTGTATACAATGGAAAATCGGCATTTTGAATCCAGTTGTTATAACCAGGGTTTTCTTTAAGAACTTCCTCTACAGTTCTTCCTTTGTATTTTCCAAAAGAGAAAATTTCTTGATCTTTATCATTCATCAAGATAAAGCCAGCAAAATCTGCTCTTTTTCCGTGTGTAGAAAATTCACTTAATGCATCTACTGTATTTCCTATATCCTCATACTTATCTAATTGTGCCAACAAAATCTCATAAGTTGCGTTTGTATCTGCTTCTGCTCCGTGAGCTCCTTCTAATTCTTTACCGCAATAAAATTGATAACCTGCACCTAAAGTTCTTTGTTCTTTTTTATGAAAAATGACTTGAACATCAATGGCTTTTCTATTTTTCATATCAAAATCAATACCAGCTCTCATTAATTCTTCTGCCAATAATGGAATATCAAATCGATTGGAGTTAAAGCCTGCCAAATCACAACCAGCAATCATTTCACTTACTTTTGGTGCTAACTGCTTAAAAGTAGGTTCTGTAACTACTTTTTCATTTGTAATTCCGTGAATTTCGGCAGATTCTTTAGGAATTTCCACTTCAGGATTCACCAACCATGTTTTGCTTTCTTTATTCCCATTTGGAAATAATTTTAAAACAGAAATTTCTACAATTCTGTCTGTTGCTATATTTACTCCTGTTGTTTCTAAATCGAAAAATACAATAGGTTTTTCTAGTTTTAAATTCATTTTTTTGTTCCTGTAAAACAGGATGTTTTATTAGTTATTTTTTGTTCAGTTTTTCAAAATCAACTGAAAATGTTCTATTCGTTATTCAATTGTGCTTTAAAGCCATCTAATTGCTCCAATAATTTTGGAGATAAAGAAGGTTCCTTAAAATCATATTTTTTTAATTCTTTTATTAAAATATTAGCTAAAATTAATCTGGCTGTCGGTTTATCGTTTGCAGGAACCACAAACCAAGGAGCTTTTTCTGTAGAAGTTTTGTTTAATAAATCTTCGTAACAAAACATATATTTGTCCCATAGCTTGCGCTCTTTTAAATCGGCATCAGAGAATTTCCAATTTTTTTCTTGAATATTTAATCTCCTTAATAATCTACTTTTTTGTTCATCTTTAGATAAATTTAAAAAAAACTTCAAAATAATAGTTCCATTTGTTGCCAAATGATTTTCAAATTGATTAATTCTTTCCATTCTGTTATGATAAAAAGCATCATCTAAATCATCTACACTTTTTACATCTGGAATATTTTCACCCAAAATATATTCCGGATGCACCCTTGTTACTAATACATTCTCATAATGCGTTCTGTTAAAAATTCCTATTTTCCCCTTTGGAGGTAGAGCAATGTAATGTCTCCACATAAAATCATGTTTCAACTCTAGTTCTGTTGGCACTTTAAAACTATGTACCTCAACTCCACTAACATTTACATCTTTAAAAACCTCTCTAATTAAGCTATCCTTGCCAGAAGTATCCATTCCTTGCAGACAAATTAGTAAACCATATTTGCCTTCTGCGTACATTGCATTTTGGATTTCACTTAATTTTCTTCTTAATTTTTTCAGTGTTTTTTTCGCATCTGATACAACCTCTTCAGTAGCTAAATCTTTTAAATTAATCACTGACGTAACTTTATAATTTTCGGAATCCATCTTCATTGTAATTAATTTTTAAAGATAAAAAAATTAATGAAGCCAACATTGATTTTTAACTTCTGATTGCATAAATAGAATGGGAATTTAAAATGAATATAAATTTCTTTAAATTAGCAAAAGAAACGAATATAAATGTCCAAAAAAGGAAAAGAAAAAAACACGGCAAACAAGGCAAAACACACAAAGTTGATGAACAGAAAAATCAACAAAAAAAAGCTAGAAAAAGAACTCAATAAAAAACGTTTAAAAGCAATTATAAAAAAAGCAAATGCTCAAAAAAATAATGAATCTTAATTCTTTTAAAAGGTTTAACAAAACGATGAAAAAGACAAATATCTTGTCAAATAATAAAATTTTTTAAGAAATAGAGTATAAATACTTTTTAAGTAATTTTAAGAATAAACGTAAATCATTTGAGGAGTTAATAAAACAAAAAAAATATGAAAGCACAAGAAATTATTGACCATTTTAACTTAATAGCACACCCAGAAGGAGGATATTATAAAGAAGTTGCAAGAAGTAAAGGATTAATTTTAGAAAAAAATTTAGCTGAATATTTCGAAGGAAATAGAAATTATTACACCAGTATTTATTTTTTACTTACTTCAGATAAATTTTCAGCTTTTCATAAAATTAATCAAGACGAAATTTGGCATTTCTACCAAGGTTCTTCCTTAAAGTTACATCTAATTTCTCCTGACGGAAAATATTCTTTTGTAATTATTGGTAATGATTTTAAAAATAACGAAGTGTTTCAATTTACAGTTCCTGCTCATTATTATTTTAGCGCAGAAGTAATTCAAAAAAACTCTTTTTCCCTTGTTGGATGCACTGTGGCTCCTGGTTTTGATTTTAGAGACTTTGTTTTACCAAGCTATAAAGAATTATCCAATGAGTTTCCAAATCATGCTAAAATAATAAAAGAATTAACACGTCATTAAAGCTTTATAAGCGGCATAAGCTTCTAAATCACAAACAATAAAAATCATATTCTTTGATTTAGAAAGTATAGTAAAAATTATTTATCTTGCAGAGTTGCGAAAATTAACACTTGTATTTTTAATTAATCGCAATTTTAATTCCATAAATCAATAGAGATAAATGCCGAAAAATGTAATTCAAAATTTTTTAGATGGTGCTTTAGATAATTCAATACAACAAATTTCTGGTTCAGATGCTACATTTTTATATGCAGAATCGCCATCTAGCCCCATGCATATAGCAACACTAACTATCATGGAAGGATCCATTGAATTTGATGATTTTAAAGCTATAGTTGCATCCAAATTACATTTAATCCCTAAGTTTAGGAAACGCTTGTTAAATGTACCTCTGAATTTAGATTACCCTTATTGGGTGGATGATCCGAATTTTGATATAGACTTACATATTAATAGGTTAAGACTTCCTAAACCAGCAAATTGGAAAACGCTAAGAGAAATGACGTCTTCTATTTTTAGCAGTCCATTAGATTTAAGAAGACCTCTGTGGTCTATAGATTTTATTGAAGGTTTGGATGAAGTTTCACAAGTGCCAAAAGGCTCTGTAGCTATCGTATCTAAAGTACACCATGTAATGATCGATGGGAGCTCTGGCGTAGGAATTATGGGTATTTTATTTGATAAGAGTTCAGATGATAAAGATAAAGAAATCCCAAAACCAAAACCTTTTGAACCAGACGCTTTACCTGATGAGATTAATTTACTTTTAAAAAGTTCACAAACTTTTTTGAAAGATCCATTAAAGATTCCAAAATTATTAGGAGAAACTGCTTTTTCATTTTTAAAAGGCAATATTAAAAGTCAAATTAATTTAAAGAAACCTAGAAAAAAAACTTATTCAACACCAAATACAATTTTCAATAATTCTGTATCACCAAAAAGAACTTGGGGTACAGCCATTCTCTCTTTTGATAGAATTAATACACTTCGTAAAATAATGAACGTTAGTATTAACGATATTATTTTAGCAATATGTGCTGGCGGAATTCGAAAATACTTATCTGAAAAAGAAAAATTACCCACGCAACCTTTAGTTGCAAACGTACCTATTTCTATACGTGTTAAAGGTGAAAAACAAGAAATGAATAACCAGATATCTAACATGTTAGTTAGAATTGCTACGCATATAAAAGACCCAATTGATCGCCTAGAATATATTCAAGAACAGACAAATATGGGTAAAACTAGACATAAGGCAGTTGGTGCTAAAGCTTTATCTAAGATGGCAGATGCTGTTCCCTTTGGCTTGGCAAATTTAGCTGCTGGATTGTACAGTAAATACAATATTAAAGAATTTCACAGACCACCATTCAATGTTACAATTACCAATGTTCCTGGTCCAAAAGGCCCTCTATATTTAAGAGGTCATAAAATTTTATCAATCTTTGGATTAACACCAGTTTTAGATGGTTTTGGTTTAATAATCGCTGCATTTAGCTATAATGGCTTGGTTTCTTTAACTACAACTTCTGATGCCAGAACAATGCCTGACGCCGATAAGTTTTCTAGATATATCCGAGAATCTGCCAACGAATTAGAAGAAATTATTTTAACCAAAGACAATAAAAAATCGAAAATAAGTAACACTAAAGTAAAAAGCACTTCATTTTTTACAGCATTAAAAAAGTATTTAAATGCGGATGAGGAATTAAGAAAGATATTTTTAGGAGTTTATGATTTTGAATTAAATCTAGAGCAATCTTTAGTCAATTACCAATTAAATATTACAGAAAAATCTGTTTCAATTCAAAAGAAAAAAACATCAAACCCTTTGTCAAGTATTTCAATTAGTGATGAAAAACTTCTAAATCTGCATAAAAAGAAATTACTGTTAGAAGAAGCAAAAATTCAAGGAAGAATAAAATTTTCTGGATCCAAAAAGAACGTAGATAAATTAAATCATTTATTAACGCAATTTTTAGCACAATAATTGATGAACTATACAACAGATACTTACATCACTTTTGATAAAGAAAAAATTTTCTATTACAAATGGAAGACACAAAAACCTTTAAAGGGAATTATTCAGCTTGCTCATGGCGTTGGAGAGCATGCAGGAAGATACCAGCCAATAGCATCCTTGTTGCAAGAACAAGGTTATGACGTTTATGCCAATGACCACAGAATCCATGGTAAATCTGCAAAGAGTAATGATCATTTAGGTTTTTATGATGGTGAAGATTATTTTTCTGATGCTATTTTTGATATGCGCAAACTTTCAAAAATTATAAAAGAAGAGCATCCTAATAAAAAAATTATTTTATTTGGTCACAGTATGGGTTCTCTGTTGAGTAGGGAATATGTTACCAAATATGGTGATGATTTAGAGGCGCTAATTTTATCTGGAACTGCAGGATTTATGAAAGGAATAGGAACTGTTGGTTTATTTAGTGCTAAATTTTTTGGTAAATTACATGGAAAACATAGAAGTAATGAGGTTTTAAAAAATCTATTTTTCAATCAATTTAATAAAAAGTTTAAACCAAACAGAACAAAAGTAGATTGGATTAGTAGTGATGAAAATCAAGTAGATTTATTTGAAGCTGACCCATTAAGAATTGAAGATTTTTCTTTAAGTGTTTTTTTAGATATTTTAAAAGGAAGCAAAAAAATAAACAAAGCACCAACTTTTAAAAACACCCCAAAAAGTTTACCAATTTATATTTTTTCTGGTGACAAAGACCCTGTTGGAGAAATGGGAAAAGGCGTTAAAAGAGTAGCACTAAATTACAAAAAAGCAGGCATTACAGATCT
>CAJWAC010000098.1 GCA_913020555.1 uncultured Polaribacter sp.
ATGGAATTGGGTCAGGAATAGGCTGGTGGTTGGCAATTTTAGCCCTTGCATCAATTCGTGAAAAAATTAGATATTCCAATGTACCTGCTCCATTAAGAGGGCTTGGAATTACGTTTATTATAACAGGTTTGATGGCAATTGGTTTTATGAGTTTTGGTGGTATGCTAACTGGTGGAGATGAAGAGAAAAAAGAAACTACCAAACCGAATGCCAAGGTTGAAGTTTTAAAAAAGTTAGATAAAGAAAAGGATGCTAAAGTAGTAGCAGACATTACAAACATAAATAAATAGGCAAATGATATTAGCAGCAGGTACAACAGGTACAGTCATTGCAACAGTAGCAGCTTTTTTATTAATCACGCTGGTATTAGTTACATTATTATTAGTGGTTAAACAAAAATTATCTCCTTCTGGTCCGGTTACTATAACCATAAATGGCGAAAAGAAAATAGAGGTTGCTTCTGGTAGTACACTTTTGACTACATTAGGAAATGAAAAAATATTTTTACCATCTGCATGCGGTGGAGGTGGTTCTTGTGTTCAATGCGAGTGTCACGTAAATGCAGGAGGAGGCGAGGCATTACCTACAGAAACTCCTCACTTTACACGTAAAGAATTACAACATGGTATACGTTTGGCATGTCAGGTCAAAGTAAAACAAGATATGGATATTTCTATTCCAGAAGAAATCTTTGGAATTAAAAAATGGGATGCTGTTGTTGTTAGAAATTATAACGTAGCCTCTTTCATTAAAGAATTTGTTGTAGAAATTCCAGAGGATATGGGTTACAAAGCTGGTGGTTATATTCAAATAGAAATTCCTCCCTGTGAAATTAAC
The DNA here is from genome assembly GCA_913020555.1 of uncultured Polaribacter sp. Lineage (GTDB taxonomy): Bacteria > Bacteroidota > Bacteroidia > Flavobacteriales > Flavobacteriaceae > Polaribacter. The sequence continues at coordinate 838 of CAJWAC010000098.1, forward strand.
TATTCAGATATGGATATTACAGCTCACCCTGAGGAACATGAAACTGCGGATAAATTTGAGGCTGAGTGGGACAAGTTTAAACTTAGACCTCTTGTAATGAAAAACACAGAAACTGTAGAAAGAGCATATTCTATGGCTTCTTACCCTGCCGAAGGAAGAGAGATTATGTTAAACGTTCGTATTGCTACTCCACCTTTTGATAGAGCAAAAGGAGGTTGGATGGATGTAAATCCTGGTGTTGCTTCTTCTTACATATTCAATTTAAAGAAAGGAGATAAATGTGTAATTTCTGGTCCTTATGGAGAGTTTTTTATCAACGAATCTGAATCGGAAATGTTGTATGTAGGAGGTGGTGCTGGTATGGCTCCAATGCGTTCACATTTATATCACTTATTCAGAACATTAAAAACAGGAAGAAAAGTTACCTATTGGTATGGTGGACGTTCTAAAGCAGAATTATTTTACATCGAACACTTTAGAGCTTTAGAAAAAGATTTCCCTAATTTTAAATTTTATATTGCCTTATCGGATCCTTTAGAGGCTGATAATTGGAAAACTAAAAAAGATATCAATGATGAAACAGGAGACGGATTTGTTGGTTTTATACACAATTGTGTAATAGATAACTATTTGAACCTTCATGAATCTCCAGAAGATTTAGAATTGTATTTTTGTGGACCTCCATTAATGAACAAAGCAGTTCAAAAAATGGGAGAAGATTTTGGTCTTGCAGATGAAAACATACGTTTTGACGACTTTGGAGGATAAGCTTCACTAATGGAATAAAAAAACCGATTCAAATTTGAATCGGTTTTTTTTATATCTTAAATTATGAAACTTATATATTACATCCAAAATATACTAGTTTAGGAAATGTACAAAAAATAACATCAATTCTAAATTAACTTAAAAATGTCTGTAAATGATAAACGGGTTCACCATCTTCTTGCTTAAAAAGTTTGGAAAAATCCATCACATTATCAATTTGATCTAATTGACACAAGGTATCAATAACCGCTGAAAGTCCTTTAAATAAAGTATCTTTAGATTTAGAGTTTAAAGGCTTATTATTGTAATGACACAAAGGTGTTTTAAAACCACAAGCCTCTAAAAAAGTTTTTTCTATTTTCAACAATTCTTGAGGAGTATAGCCATTAAATTTTCTGCCTAAATTTTGATGCACCCGTCCCACATAATTTAAGACTAATGACCCATGTTGATTTGATAAATGCTTCCAACTATCATGATTATCTAAAATATTTCCTACAGCACAAGCTGTGCAATCTTCTGGATTGAGTCTATTATTATGATATGCATTGTATAATTTAATCAAAGCTTGTTCAAGTCTATAAGTCGTCTTCATCTCTTTAATTTTAGAAAACTAAGTTAAGAAATAAATCTTGTTCATTGAAATTAATAATTAAATCAGAATATTCAAATTATCTTAAATAAGAGTTCGCAATGATTTTTTTTCCATTGATTAAATTGTATTTTTGATATGATTAATCACATCGATGAAAAGTATTCGCAAAATTCTTAAGAAGAATAAATATTATAGCATAAAATTAAAAAGAATCAAAACCAATCATTTAGAATTAAATGCAAAAATTAATGGAGTACAAGGAAGCTTTATTTTAGATACGGGCGCTTCTAACTCTTGTGTAGGTTTGGATTTAATTTCTAATTTTAACTTAGATACTAAAGAGAGTGAAACTAAGGCAGCTGGTGCAGGAGCTACTGATATGGATACGCTTCAGTCTGAAAATAATGTCTTAAGAATTGGAAAATGGAAAACAAAAAAATGTCATTTAGTTTTGTTTGATTTATCTCATGTAAATACGGCATTACTTCAACATAATGCAGAAAAAGTAGATGGTATTATTGGCGCTGATATATTACAAAAAGGAAAAGCATTCATTGATTATAATGAGAATATTTTATACTTAAAAAAGACCAAAAAATAATTAAAATAGGTAAAAATGAGTTTGGAAAAACAAGTAATGGATAAGCTAAAAGAAGCAATGAAGGCAAAGGACAAAGTTGCTTTACAAGCTTTAAGAGCAGTAAAGTCAGCTTTTTTATTGGCAAAAACTGAATCGGGTGCTCAAGAAGGTTTGACTGAAGATCAAGAAATAAAAATAATTCAAAAACAGGTAAAACAAAGAAAAGATAGTGCTGCTGTATTTTTAAAACAAGGAAGAGAAGATTTGGCCAATCCAGAATTAGATGAAATCTCTGTCTTAAAACAATTTTTACCCGAGTCCTTATCCGAAGAAGCAATTGAAACTTTTGTTACTGCTACCATTGAAAAAATTAGTGCTTCTGGAATGAAAGATATGGGGAAAGTTATGGGAATAGTTTCCAAAGAATTGGCAGGAAGAGCCGATGGTAAAACTATTTCTGGTCTCGTAAAAAAACATTTAATGTAATAAACAATTAGAAATAAAAATAGCATAATAAAAGGCTCCATAGTTCAACTGAATAGAATATCAGATTTCGGCTCTGAGGGTTGCAGGTTTGAATCCTGCTGGAGTCACAAAGGTCGTCTAAGGAAGTAAAACTTAGATGGCCTTTTTTCTTTTTTATGTAAAGTTTTATTCTTCTTTAAAATAGCATATCAAATTAAAAAATTACTTGAATCTAATTTAAATATTGTTTGATTGCCATTCTATGTTTTGGTAAACTTTTGTTGTAATCTTCTACCAATAACTCTAGTATTTCTGGAGATTTTACAGCAATATCTTTTTTATGACGATATTTAGAAACATATAAATTATAAGTTTTATTGAACTTTTCAAAAATCAAAAAATGTGTTTCATTTAGTTCTGAAAAAGATATTTCGTTTCCTGAGAAAGTGCCTGAAGTATCCTTTATGAAATTAGAAAACTCATAATATTTAAATATATTTTCCATATTTAAACCAATTCTGCAGATAAACCTAACTGTAAAAGTTTAGAACATCTAGGCTCTAAATCTTTAAATTCGCCCGATTTAACAGTACATTTACCTTTGTAATGCACTAATATTGTGCATTGTTCTGCTTGTTCTAAAGTATGCTCACAAACATCTATCAAAGATTCAATTACAAAATCAAAAGTATTAACTTCATCATTATGCAAAACAATTTCGTGCTGATATGTTTCTTGCTCTAAAACATCTACTTCTTCTTGATTTTTTTCTCTTGTACTCATATTAGCAAAATTACAACTTATTGTATTTTAATGCAACCCAATTATTTCTTTCAATAAAGGTTTCTAATTTTAATTGATACTTAATTACTTCAATATCAATAACTGGAATATCTTCTTTATAAAAACCACTTAATAAAAGAACCCCTTTATCATTTAAACAATTGGCATACGTTTGCATATCTTTCAACAAAATATTTCTATTGATATTTGCGATAATTAAATCATATTTCTTACCAATTAATAAAGAAGCATCCCCTTCAAAAACAGAAATATCGTTGCAATTATTACGTCGTACATTTTCTAAAGCATTTAAATAACACCAATTATCAATATCAATAGCATCTATTGGTTGGGCATTTTTCATTTCAGCAAAAATGGCCAAAATTCCTGTTCCACAGCCCATATCTAAAACTTTCTTATTCTTTAGATCTAATTTTAGTAAATGTTGAATCATCATATGTGTTGTTTCATGATGACCAGTTCCAAAACTCATTTTAGGCTCAATGACAATGTCGTATTTTAAATTTGGATTATTATGAAATGGAGCTCTAACACTAACTAAATCATCCACCTGAATAGGTGTAAAATTCTTTTCCCATTCTGCATTCCAATTCGTTTGTGCTATCTCTTTTTTAGTATATGATATTACAAACTCATCAGAATTTAAAATAAAAATATTTGCTAAAAGATGAGTATTATTCATCTCCTTTTGAACGTAAGCTACTACCCCATTTTCATTTTCAACAAAACTCTCAAAACCTATATTACCCAATTCGGCTATTAAAATTTCGGTTGCTGGCTCCTTAGGTGTTATTGTAAAAATATATTCTAAATAAATATTATCCATAAAAAAAGCATCAAGATTAATAATCTTGATGCAAATTTATGTTTTTTAAAAGAATTGTTCTATTTAAATTGCTTTTATGATTGAAGAAAAGTCTACTGCTTTTAAAGAAGCTCCTCCAATTAATCCACCATCTACATCTGGTTTAGAAAAAATTTCTTTTGCATTTGCCGGCTTTACACTTCCGCCGTATAAAATTGATAAATTATCCGCAATTTCTTGAGTATATTTTTTTGCAATTACATTTCTTATAAAAGCGTGCATTTCTTGAGCTTGCTCAGGACTTGCAGTTTCTCCAGTACCAATTGCCCAAACAGGTTCGTATGCTAAAATAACTTTACTCCAATCTTCTGCAGCAATATGTAAAATTGAATTTCTTAGCTGACTACCAACTTCTAATAAGTGATTATCTGTTTTTCTTTCTTCTAACTTTTCTCCAAAACAAAAAATAACTTCTAAACCATTAGCTAAAGCCGCATTCACTTTTTCTGCAAGAATTTCATCAGATTCTTTAAAAATAGCTCTTCTCTCAGAATGACCTATAATTACAGTTCTAATACCTACCGATTTTAACATGTCTGCAGAAACTTCACCTGTATATGCTCCATTTTTAGCCTGATGCATATTCTGTGCAACTACCTCTATTTTTGTATCTTCTGTTTGAGTTACCGCCGATTCTAAATTTATAAAAGAAGGAGCAATAATTACTCTTGTATTATCTAAAGTTAAGTCTTTGATCTCTTCTTGTAACTCGGTAATTAGGTTTTTAGTTTCTCCTTTACCATTATTCATTTTCCAGTTACCAGCTACTATTTTTTGTCTCATAATTACTTTTTTAAGTATACTGTAAATTTAATAAATGAAATATAAATAATAAGTAGAAAAAAAAATAGTTACTAAAACGATTTACTTATAGACTTAGTAAGGCTTTTCGAATATTTTTGTCTGATACTTTTGTAGCTTTAAAAAGTGTAATATCTCCTTTTTCGTCTATTACCATGTATCTAGGAATCCAACCTAAGTTTATAAAATCTACAAAATCTCCATCATTCATTCCTTTAGGCAGGTTATAATGTTCACCAACTAAATTGTATTTTTTTACAGCTCTTTTCCATGAAGAATTGCTAATATCCGCAGACAAAAATAGGTATACCACGTCAGGAAACTCTTTTTGTATTTTTTTTACCTTAGGAAAGCCAATAATACAATCCTTACACCAAGAAGCCCAAACATCAATCAAAATCTTTTTTCCTTTATGATTGTATATAATTTCCCCTAAGGTGATTTTAGAATTATCTAAACCTATAAGCATTTCCAAATTAACTTCTTTTGAAAATTGTTTCGGTTTCTCTGACACACAACTAAACACAAAACCAATAAATAAAAATAAAATACTTTTTTTCATTTAAACTCTGTCTATTAAAACAACAATATCTTACAAATCCTAAAAGTTAAAAATAGTACTTTTGTAAAATAGTTAACAAAAATAATGACAACGAAAGAACTAGTATCACAAATAAATCTAAAAAAATCATTTTTATGCATTGGTTTAGATGTTGATTTGAATAAAATTCCAAAACATTTATTAACTGAAGAAGATCCTATTTTTGAGTTTAATAAGGCCATTATTGATGCTACTCAACATTTATGCGTAGCTTACAAACCAAACACTGCTTTTTACGAGGCATATGGTATTAAAGGTTGGCAATCTCTAGAGAAAACTATTAATTACATTAATAAAAACTATCCAGAAATTTTTACTATTGCTGACGCCAAAAGAGGTGATATTGGAAATACCTCAACGATGTACGCAAAAGCTTTTTTTGAAGATTTAGCATTTGATTCTGTTACGGTAGCTCCTTACATGGGCAAGGATTCAGTTGAACCGTTTTTAAACTTTAAAAATAAACATACTATTCTGCTAGCCTTAACGTCTAATGAAGGTGCTTTTGATTTTCAAACTAAAAAAACAGATAATACAGAGTTATATAAAGAAGTATTAGAAACTTCTAAAAAATGGATAAACTCCGAAAATTTAATGTACGTAGTTGGTGCAACAAAAGCGGAATACTTTAAAGAAATTAGAAAAATCATACCAGAATCTTTTCTTTTGGTTCCTGGTATTGGAGCGCAAGGAGGGAACTTAAAGGAAGTTTGTAAATATGGTTTAACAAAGAATATAGGTCTATTAGTAAACTCCT
>CAJWAC010000099.1 GCA_913020555.1 uncultured Polaribacter sp.
CTTCAGGTTGAAGTAATCCTGGACAAGAAGAACAAAACGCTTACCATTAAAGACAATGGAATTGGTATGACGGCTGATGAAATTGATAAGTATATCAATCAAATCGCGTTTTCTGGCGCCGAAGAATTTGTAAAAAAATACGAAGGTAAGGAAGGTGCAGAGCAGATAATTGGTCATTTCGGACTCGGTTTCTATTCTGCTTTTATGGTGGCTGACAAGGTGCAGATCCGAACACTTTCAAGAAAAAACAGATCTAAAGCTGTTCAGTGGGAATCCAATGGTGATCCAGAATTTACGATTACGGATACAGATAAAAAGGATCGTGGAACGGAAATTATACTTCATATCACAAAAGATTCCAAAGAGTTCCTGGAAAAAGAACGAATCTCAGAAATATTAAACAAGTATTGTAAATTTTTACCTGTTCCCATTTTATTTGGTGCAAAAACAGAATATATAGATTCACCAGAAGGAGAAAAGGACGATAAGGGAGATGTAAAGAGAGTTTCTGTTGAAGTTCCGAACTACATCAACAATACTGTTCCTGCCTGGACAAAAAAACCAAAGGATTTAAAAGATGAGGATTATATTAATAATCATTATGTAATAATGGCTACTAAAAAAGGTCAAGTAAAAAAGACATCTTTAGAGCAATATTCACGCCCAAGAACAAACGGAATTAATGCAATTACCATCAAAGACGGAGATGAATTGTTAGAGGCAAAACTTACAACAGGAGATAGTCAAGTGATGTTGGCTTTAGCCTCTGGGAAGTCTATTCGATTTGAAGAGGCAAAAACTCGACCAATGGGTAGGACTGCTTCAGGTGTAAGAGGAATTACTTTACAACATGAAAATGACGAGGTAATTGGCATGGTAGCGGTTAATGATATGGAAAGTAACATTCTTGTCGTTTCTGAAAAAGGATATGGAAAACGTTCAAGTTTAGAAGATTATAGAATTACTAATAGAGGAGGTAAAGGAGTAAAAACTTTAAATATTTCTGAAAAAACAGGTAATTTGGTTGCTATTAAGAATGTAGATGATTCTAATGACTTAATGATTATTAATAAATCAGGAATTGTAATTAGGATGGCAGTTGAAGATTTAAGAGTTATGGGACGTGCAACACAAGGAGTACGTTTGATAAATATTAAAGATGATGATAGTATTGCCGCAGTTGCTAAAGTGGTTCACGAATCAGATTCTCAAGATGATTTAGAAAATGGCACGGAAATTGAAAATGATAAAGACGAAAACCAAGAATAAAAATAAATAAATAGATTAAAAATGAAAAAACAAATATTAGTACTTTCATTAGGATTAATTTCGCTTGTAGCTTTAGGGCAAAAAAATGAATTGAAAGCAGCTGAAAAAGCGATAAAAAAACAAGACTATATTACAGCTATCTCTTCAATTAACGCTGTTGATGTAATGGCTAATAATATGGATGCCAAATATAAGGCGAAATATTATTTTTTAAAAGGTCAAGCCTATGCTGGGAAGAAAGACTATAAAGTTGCTGCGAAAGCGTTTAATGATTTAATGGCTTATGAAAAAGAAAGTGGGAAAGTGAAGTATACAGATAAAGCTGCCCCGATGTTAAATAGCTTAATATCTGAAGTCTCTAATAAAGCCATTGCATTTTATAATGATGACAAAGATTATAAGAATGCATCTGAAAATTTTTATCTAACCTATTTATTGAGTCCAACCGACACCTCTTTCTTATTTAATGCTGCGGTAAGTTCTAGACTTGCAGAGGACTATGATGTTTCTTTGAAGCATTTTAAAGAATTAAAAAGTATTGGTTATACCGGTATTTCTACTCAGTACCTGGCAACAAATAAAGCAAGTGGTGTAGAAGAAAATTTAGGATCTAAAACTCAAAGAGATACGATGGTTAAACTTGGCCAGTATTCAAATCCTAGGGACGAATCATCAGAATCTAAAAGAGCATCAATTGTTCAAAGTATTGGTCAGATTTTAGTTACCCAAGGAAAGGTTGATGAAGCAATAGTTGCTGTAAAAGAAGCAAGAGAAATGAATCCAAAAGATTTAAACCTATTGTTAACAGAAGCAGATTTGTATATTAAGCTTGATAGAATGGATAAGTTTGGGGAGTTAATGAGAGAAGCAATAGAGTTGGATCCTAATAATCCAACATTGTTTTTTAATTTAGGAGTTGTTAATCAAAATGAAAATAAAACTGCAGAAGCAATAACGTATTACAAAAAAGCAGTGGAGCTCAAACCTGACTATGCTGATGCCTATATGAATTTAGCTGCATCTATACTTTCTGGTGAGCAAGCAATTATAGATGAAATGAATGAAAATTTATCTAATTTTAAAAAATATGATGAGTTAGAGGGAAAACAAAAAGCTTTATATGGTGAGGCGCTACCCTTTTTAGAAAAAGCGGATAGCCTTGATAGATCTTTAGATACTGTAAGATCTTTGCTAAATATTTATGATCTTTTAGAGATTTCAGATAAAGCAGATGCTTTAAGACCAATCTATAAAAAAATGAAAGCTGAGCAATAGGAATATTCATAAAACTAAAAAAAACCGAAACTTTTAAGTTTCGGTTTTTTTATATAATTTTTTTAATTACTCGAAGTTTGTGAGTATGTATATTTAAGTCATAATTAAAAATTCCACTATGGTCTAAAGTATCAATTCTCACTTTGCCATAAGCGTGCAGTATATTATAATCTTTTAAAATAATGCCTACATGAATAATTTCTCCTTCTTCATTATCAAAAAAAGCCAAATCACCTGGTTCACTTTCTTCAATAAAACTTAGTACCTCACCTTGAGATGCTTGTTGATTGGCATCTCTAAATAATTTATATCCACAAAGTTTATAAACCATTTGGGTGAATCCAGAGCAATCTACACCAAAAGGAGTTTTTCCTCCCCATAAAAAAGGAGTATTCAAAAATATAAATGCTTTCTGGATAATTTCTCTTTTCGGTAATTTTCCAAAAAAAACATTTCCTTCATATTTCAAAATTTTTGAGTTGAACTGAAATTCATTTTTTGAAAAAAAAGGTAATCTTGAACCTAAAGGTATCATAGAGAATAAATTTTTATCGTCACTGATAAAATCAATTACTTCTCCGGAATAAACAGGCTTTTCTGCACTTAAGTTTTGAAAAAAACTTTCAGAAATAATTTCAACTTGCTTATTATCTATATAACCTTCGTAATCATCAAAAGATAATTTAATTCTGCTCCAATGTTTCGTTTTTTCTAGAATTATAAAAGTATCTCCAAATAAGACCTGACTAATCATTTCTGATTTGTCTGATGGTTCTGCTCTCAGAGGAACAATACTTAAATTACAAATTGCGTACAAAGGTATATTTATAAGTTAGATGCGTTCTAAAACTAATGCACTCGCGCCTCCACCACCATTACAAATAGCAGCTGCTCCAATTTTGGCATTATTTTGTTTCAAAATAGATGTTAAAGCAATTACAATTCTTGCACCAGAAACACCTAAGGGATGCCCTAATGAAACTGCCCCGCCGTTTATATTTACTTTTTCGTCAGTAATATTTAAAATTTTCATATTTGCCAAACCAACTATAGAAAAGGCCTCATTTAATTCAAAATAATCAACGTCATCAATTGAAATATTTGCTTTGGCTAATGCTTTAGGAAGTGCTTTTGCAGGTGCGGTTGTAAACCATTTTGGTTCATGTGCAGCATCAGCATAACTTACAATTTTGGCAAGGGGCTTTAAATTTAATTCTTTTGCTTTTTCAGCAGACATTAAAACTAAGGCAGCTCCACCGTCATTAATAGTCGAAGCGTTTGCAGCAGTAACAGTTCCTTCTTTTGTAAAAGCAGCTCTTAAAGCGGGAATTTTTTCCATTTTAACATTCTTATATTCCTCATCTTCACTAAATATTATGGGTTCACCTCTTCTTTGAGGAATAGCTACAGGAACAATTTCATCATCAAATTTACCTTCACTCCAAGCTTTTGCAGATCTATTATAAGACTGTATCGCAAAATCATCTTGTTGTTCTCTCGAAAATTTATATTCATTAGCACATTCATCAGCACATACACCCATAGCCACTTTACCGTAAGCGTCTACTAAGCCATCTTTCTGCATACCATCTTCCATTGTAATTGGCCCGAATTTAGAACCTTTTCTAGCATGTTGATAATGTGGTATGGAACTCATGTTTTCCATTCCTCCAGCAACTACAATTTCAGCATCACCTAAAGCAATTGTTTGTGCTGCTAACATTATAGATTTCATGCCAGAAGCACAAACTTTGTTAACAGTTGTACATGGAACATTGTCTGGAATACCAGCATAAATTGCTGCCTGTCTGGCAGGAGCTTGCCCTAATCCAGCAGAAACTACATTTCCCATAAAAACCTCTTCAATTAAATTGGGGTTTAAATTTATTTTTTCTAAAGCTCCTTTTATTGCTGTTGCTCCTAATTTTGTTGCAGGAATACTAGATAAACTTCCCATAAAACTTCCAATTGGAGTCCTTGCTACAGATACAATTACTACATCTTTCATATAAACTATTTAAGGTGTTTTTTTAAGTTATTTTCTTCTGCTAAATTAACCTTTTTAAATCAAAAATAAATCTTAAACAAAGTGTAATTTTTAGCCTTCGTATATTTACAGTAAGTTTGTATATATAACAAGGATTTTATGAATGCATTTGTAAATAAAATTTATAGAAATAATACTATAATTTACAAGGTAATTTTATTTTTAATTACCACAATTTCAATTGTTTATTTGTTTCCTAAAGGAGGGCAGTTTAAATATGATTTTAATAACGGTCAGCTATGGAAATACGAGAATCTTTATGCTACTTTTGATTTTGCAATACAAAAAACAGAGGAAGAAATTAAGCTGGAAAAACAAGAGATTAATGCAAATACAAAAATGTATTTTTTGTATGACACCATTATTGTTCAGCAAGTAAAAGCAACATTTAATACTAGAATTAATCAAATTAATATTAATGATACGCTTACCATTGAAAATGTAAAGAATTTTAGAGATATTGGGCAAAAGGTTATTCAAAGTGTATATAAATTTGGGTATTTAGAAGGGGTAAGTGAAAATATTGTTTCTGATAAAGATGAGATTATAGCGTTAAAAAAAAATAATGAAGTTCAAGATTTACTTTTTAAAAATCTATATACCTCTAAAGATGTTTTGGCTATAATAAATGCTAATTTAGGAGACGGAACTTATTCTTATGGACAAAAAATACTATTGGATATTCTTGCAGGAATAATTGCTCCCAACGTATCTTTCGATAAAATTTTTACGGATAAAGTAATTGATAATGAAATTGAAAATATATCATATACTAAGGGGAAAGTTTCAGAAGGAGAATTAATTATATTTAAAGGTGATATTGTTGAGGGTAAAAAATTAGCAGTTTTAAAATCATTAAAAAGTGAGTCAGAATCAAAAGTTTGGACAGATTCTAACTATAATTGGATTATTTTTGGATATACTATTTTAGTATCATTAGCTTTATTGATGTTACTACTCTTTCTGCACAAATACAGAACTGATATATTTGAAGACAATAACAAAGTAACTTTCATATTTTTTAATGTTTTTGCTATTATATTCATTCAAACATTGGTTGTAAAATACAATGCTGATTATTTGTATGTAGTTCCATTAAGTATCTTACCAATTATAATAAAGGCCTTTTTTGATGCAAGATTAGGTTTATTTACACATGTTTTAACGGTACTGCTTTTAGGCTATATAGTTCCTGATAGCTTTGAGTTTATATATCTTCATATTATTGCAGGTATTGTTACCATTTTAACAGTATCAGAATTGTATAATAGAGCCAATGTATTCATTTCAGTAGCTCAGATAACATTAATATACATGCTTACCTATTTTGCATTTTCTATTATTAAAGAAGGAAATGCATCCCAAATTAATTTGGATTATTTCATGTTGTTTGCAGCTAATGGTTTACTCTCATTTTTATCTATTATTCTAATTTATATTTATGAGAAGCTTTTTGGTTTGGTTTCAGATGTTACTCTTTTAGAGTTGTCAAATACAAATACAAAACTTTTAAGAGAACTAAATGAAAAGGCACCAGGTACATTTCAGCACTCTATGCAAGTAGCAAATTTAGCAGAAGCAGCTGCCAATGAAATTGGAGCAAATTCAATGTTGGTAAGAACAGGAGCTTTATATCACGATATTGGTAAAATGTTAAATCCAATGTATTTTACAGAAAATCAATCTACAGGGGTTAATCCTCATAATGATTTATCGCCAAGAGATAGTTCAACCATTATTACAAATCACGTAATAAAAGGCGTAGAATTGGCAAAAAAATATAATCTACCTGATAGAATTATAGATTTTATTAGAACACACCATGGTACAAGTACAACATATTATTTTTATAAGAAGGAGCAGGAGCTAAATCCTGATACAAAAGTGGATGTTAAAAAATTTCAATATAAAGGACCAATACCATTCTCCAAAGAAACTGCTATTTTAATGATGTGTGATGCAGCGGAGGCAGCTTCAAAGAGTATAAAAAATCCAACAGCTCAATCTATCAGTGATTTGATCGATAAAATCATTAATAAGCAGATGTCAGATAATCAATTTTTGAATTCAGATATTACATTTAGAGAAATTGAAATTATTAAAAAGGTAGTTAAGAAAAAACTAATGAATATTTATCATTTAAGAGTTGAATATCCTGAATAAAAAAAGTGAATAAAAATCGAAAATATCTTGCTAAATTGTAATTCTAATATTACATTTGCACTCGCAATTTATTACAAGCATTTATTTGCTTGAATAATGGAGAGGTGGCAGAGTGGTAATGCAGCAGATTGCTAATCTGTCGACCTTTTTGGTCGCCAGGGTTCGAGTCCCTGTCTCTCCGCAAAATTGTATTAAAATGTAAGTTTTTAATTTGCATTTTTTTTCGGGGTGTAGCGTAGCCCGGTCATCGCGCCTCGTTTGGGACGAGGAGGTCGCAGGTTCGAATCCTGCCACCCC
>CAJWAC010000100.1 GCA_913020555.1 uncultured Polaribacter sp.
TAAAAAATAAAAATAATTCAGATTTAAAAGTTATTGGTTATGTTGCAGGTTATGAGGATTTTGACCCCTCATTAGTTGATGCCAATAAATTAACACATATTAATTATGCATTTGCAAATATTGTAGATGGAGAACCAAAGTTTGAGTTAACAACAGACTCAATAAAAATTTCAAAATTAATAGCTCTCAAAAAAAATAATCCAACATTAAAGATACTTTATTCAATTGGTGGCTGGGTATGGTCAAATAATTTTTCACATACTTCTGCATACAAAGAAAGCAGAATAAAATTTGCAAAAAGCAGTGTTAAACTCATGAAAAAACATGGCTTTGACGGGGTAGATTTAGATTGGGAATTTCCCGGACAAAGAGGAGAAGACAATGATTTTAGACCCTCAGATAAAGAAAATTTCAACCTTCTTTTAGAGGAAGTTAGAAATGAATTAGAGAAACAGGGAGCATTAGATAAGAAACATTATTTACTAACAATAGCTACGGGAGCCGATCAAGCCTATATTGATAATACAGATCTTAAAAATGCTCATAAGTTTTTAGATTTTATTAATGTGATGTGTTATGACTTTTACCATGGGTGGTATTATCAAACAGGTCATCATGCGAACCTATATCCTTCAAATAAAGAAAAATTTAAGGGCAATAGTGGACATGAAGCAATTACTCGACATATCAACGCTGGAGTTCCCTCAAATAAGTTAATTATGGGGATCCCATTTTATGGTAGATATTGGGGGAAAGTTAAAACAGAAAATGAAGGCCTTTATCAAACCTCTATGACTACTGGTAGTATTGTTCCTTATTGGGATATTTTACAGAAAATATCATCAGGTGATTATATAAAATCCTACGATAGTTCAGCTAAAGCTTCATACTTATGGAGTGCCTCAGATAGTATTTTTATATCATGGGAAACACCAAAAGAAATTGAACAAAAAGTGTCATATATTAAAAAAAACAGACTTGGTGGAGCTATGTTTTGGGAGTATAGTTTAGATCAAAATCAAGAATTACTCAATGCTCTTTTCAATAACATTAAATAATTTTTAAAAAAATTAGGGAGGGATTGAAACGAACTACCACAAATTTTCCACATCAATTTTAGAGTCAAATAATTCATTTTTTCTTACAAATTCTCAATCCAAAATCAGAGTTTAATGGATGTTAATTTAATATGAGAAAGTTAATTTATAGCTTATTGATATCAGTGCTATATTGATAATTTAAACTATAATAACTTTCGAAATGTTAAAAATTTTAACAAACTCCTTACTTTATCAGTTATTAGTCGAAATTATTTATGAGTTTGTGTTTTTTTCATTCAATTTAGATATTATTAACATATTAATTTTAATTATGATACAAAAAATAATGAATTTGGTGCTTGTAATATTTGTTTTTAGTGCATTTAATAGTTTTGCGCAAACAACAGTTACAGGTACTATTTCAGATTCAACTGATGGAATGGAGTTGCCAAGTGTTACTGTTTTAGAAAAAGGCACTTCAAATGGAACTACGTCAGATTTCAATGGTAAATTTACCATTGAAATATCTAACAAAAATGCCACGTTACAATTTTCTTATCTTGGTTACAAAACCAAAGAGATAACTTTAAATGGAGAATCTATACTCAATGTTACTTTAGAACAAAGTGCTGAAGCTTTAGACGAGGTAGTTGTTACAGCTTTAGGTATTTCAAGAGAGAAAAAATCTCTTGGTTATGCAGTAACGCAAGTATCTGGCGAAAATGTCAATACTATTAAAGATAATAACCTTGCAAGTTCTCTTGCAGGTAAAGTAGCTGGGCTTCAGATTTCACAATCTGGATCTTTGGGTTCTGCTTCCAGAATAACAATACGAGGAAATAATTCTTTGGGAGGTAATTCACAAGCGCTTATTGTCGTTGATGGAATGCCTATTAATGCATCTTTACCAATTAACTCTGGGGGTTCACAGATCAATTCTGGTAGTGCTGATAATGGTGGAAGTCCAAGTTATGAGCCAAGCATTTCAGGTGGTGGTATTTCTGATATTAATCCTGATGACGTAGAATCTATTTCTGTATTAAAAGGGCCAAGTGCAGCTGCTCTTTATGGTTCTAGGGCAGGTAATGGTGTTATTCTTATAACTACAAAAAAAGGGTCACGTTCAAATAATTTGGGTGTTAGTATAAAATCAAATTTATATATTGATAATCCAATGTTATTACCTGAATATCAAAACAAGTATGGTCAAGGTTCTTTCGGAGCTGCCTACACAGACCGTTTAAGTGACTGGGGTGAACTTTCTTGGGGAGCTCCATTAGACGGATCTCAACAGGCCTATTATAATGGAACTAATAAGTCATATAGTGCTCAATCTAATAATGTTAAAGACTTTTTTAGACAAGCTACAAGAAAAATAACATCTTTATCAATTGATAAAGGTTCAGAAAACTCTTCAGTTCGTTTTTCATATACGAACAACTCTTCTAATTCAATTGTGGAGAATTCAGATTTAGCTAGTCATAACTTTAATTTAAGAGCAGTTACAAATTTATCAGACAAACTAACTGTTGATACCAAAGCTACTTATTTTACTCAGAATGTTAATAATAGAGCTTCAACAACAGGAGCTCAAGGACTTTTAGCTTATGTTTATAATATGCCAAGAAATGTTGCTGTTGACGATTTACGTGATTACCAAATGGCTAATCCAGGAGCTCCAGAAGACTTTAATGTAATTCGATATGCTGATGGAAATACTGGGAATCCATTTTGGCAAGTATATAATGACGAGACGAGTGTTCGTAGAAGTAGATTTTTAGGTTTTGCTAAGATAAACTACGAATTTACAGATTGGCTAAGCGCTTTTGTTAGAGTTGGTGCTGATGTTACCAATATAAGAGATATTAAAATATATAAGCCAGGACATCACTTTATTAGCAGAGGATCTATGGAAATAGGAGAAAGTACATTTAATGAATTAAACTCTGAATTCTTGGTAACTGCAAAACATGATTTTACAGACAAACTTAATATAGTAGCCAATGTAGGGGGTAATTTATCTAAGAGAACTTCTGAAGGAATGTTAGTGAGAGGTACAGATTTTAAAATACCAACTGCATTTTTCATTTCAAATTTAAATGTTGTGAATGCGCCAGAAGAGTCTCCATTAGCTATCAAAAAGGTGAATTCATTATATGGCTCTCTTAATGTAGCTTACGACAACTTTTTATATTTAGATGTTTCTGCACGTAATGACTGGTCTTCTACTTTGAGTGAAGAAAATAGATCTTACATGTATAACTCCGCAAGTCTATCAGCTATTCTTAATAAATTTATTGATCCAGATAGAGAACTATTTAATTTAATTAAGGTTAGAGGAAGTGTTGCACAAGTAGGAAATGATACAGAACCTTACCAGCTTAATCAAACTTTTAGTGTCCCAGGACAGGGATACCTTGGGCTTACCACTTTGTTATCACCTACAGTTAAATTAAATTCAGGTTTGAAACCTGAAACTGTAACTTCATCAGAGTTTGGTTTAGAACTAGGCATGTTCAGCAATAAACTTACATTAGACGTATCTGTTTATAATATGTCAACTGAAGATTTAATTTTTGATGTTCCAGTTCCAGCTGCTACAGGATATTTATTCAATAGAGAAAACATTGGTAAAGTAACCAATAAAGGCCTGGAGATTGCACTTGGAGCTACTTTATTAGAAAGCAACGACTTTTCATGGAATACATCTTTTTTCTACTCTAAAAATGAAAATAAAATAGAAGAATTAGTAGAGGGTATTGAAAGTTTTCGATACAATATTTCAACCGATGGTAATGTTGCAATTGTTGCAACTGAGGGCGGAGGTATTGGAGATATATATGGAAGAGTTTGGACTGGTGAAGTAGATGCTGATGGAGTACCAATTGCCTCAGCTGCTCCAGATGTATTTCTAGGAAACGCTCAACCAGATTGGAAAGGTGCATGGTCAAATTCAATCAAGTACAAAAACTTATCGTTAAACTTTCTAATAGACGCAAGAATAGGTGGTAAAATATACTCACAAACATCTGCTGATTTAGATCGTAATGGTGTCTCTGAAAGAAGTTTGCAATACCGTGATACAGGGATTACTGTTAGTGGTACAAATACAGGTACAGGTAGTGCCAATACTGAAAGTATTACAGGTCAACAGTACTGGACTGCTATGTCTAATATTTCTGAGAATTATATTTATGACCAGGATAATATTAGATTAAGAGAATTAGCATTAGGATACAGTATTCCTCTGAAATCTAATAAACTAGGAATACAAAGTGCAACAGTTCAAGTTGTTGGTAGAAATCTATTTTTCCTTATGAATAAGGCTGAAGATATTGACCCAGAATCTATGCTAGGAACTTCTATAGGAGTTCAAGGGTTGTCACATAATGCTATGCCTACTTTAAGAAGTATAGGATTAAATTTAAATGTAACTTTTTAACATAAAAATACTTAACAATGAAAAATAAAATTTTAATAATAGTAAGTCTTGTACTGGCAATATCAGTGTCATGTACAGATGATTTTAATGATATAAACCAACAACCAGATGCTCTTTCTACTTCTGATGTTAGTGCTAAGTTTTTTGTAACAACATTACAACAGCAATTTTACAGACCAACAATGATTCCATTGTGGTTTGGAGACTTAATACATCCTGATGGATTTTCAGCTCAAATCTCAAATGGTTGGGCTGGTTCCGACTGGAGTGGTGATTTAGGATGGGTATATAACAGTTTTTATACAGACCTAGGTGCCTGGGACTGGTATGCAGCTTATAATAGTACCTTAACTTCCTACATGAATCTTGTTGGTGAAGAAGGACCTTTAGAAAATGAGCAATATTATGCTTTAGGACTTATCATGAAAGGATTATATTATACACAATTCACTGAGACTCATGGAATGATTCCTTACTCTGAGGCATCTGATCCAAACATTCAATTACCAGTATATGATGCTCAAATAGATATCTACAAAGGAATTATTACTGAGTTAGATCAGGCTATCGCTATCATTGGTTCAAATACAACAACCGGAGAAGGTGTTGATCAATTAGGTGAAAACGATGTAATATTTGGTGGAAATATGCAAAACTGGAAAAAACTTGCAAATAGTTTAAAATTGCGAATTGCATTAAGAGCTAGTGGAGCTTCTGGAGAAGATTTTTCTGCAAACGCAGCCTCTGAAGCTATTGCCTCAGGAGTACTTGCTGAAACGGATGCATTATTTGCAGCATATCCAGAAGAGTCAAATATTTGGGGAGGTTCTGCGTCATATGGTGATATATGGCATAATTTCGCCGGCAGTCAATGGAGAGCAACTGAAGCGATGGTTAATATCTTACAAAATAATAATGACCCAAGATTAAGTAAAATTACGAAGCCTAGTGTTGGTGGAACAATGACAATTTTAAAGCCAACTACTGGTGAGAATGTTGCTCTAATTGATGATCACGTAGCCTTTTTACAGAGTACGTTAAACGGAGCTGGTCTTGTTTTGGGTACAGATTATACTTGGACAGAAACAGCTACAGATATAACTATAACAATGCCAGAATTTACTAACTACGTTGGGTTACCTTCCCGACTAAGTGGGAAAATTAAAAGCTATATGCATCCTGATTTATTCTCTGAACCTTCAGAGATAGTTACTCAGAAAACAAATGAAGGTAGTCCAATATTCCCTACAATTGTTATGACAACTGCCGACTCACATTTTATGATAGCAGAAGCAATTGTTAAGGGCCTTGTCTCTGGAGATGCTAATTCATATTATCAAATAGGCTTAGATAAAGCGATGGCTCTATGGCAAACATCTACATCATCTGATTTTTTACTATCTGACATGGGATCACTAAGTGGAACTACGGAAGAACAGCTAGAAAAGATAGCAACACAAAGATGGGTAGCTAACTATACCAATGGTTATGAATCTTGGGCAATTGTTAGAGATACAGGATATCCAACTTCGGCATTAATAACATCTACGAATAATGATATTATTAGTTTTGCTGGAGATCTTAATGGAGCTTATCCTCAAAGGTTACAATATGGAACCAGTGTGTATACGTCAAATTCTACCAATGCTCAGTCTGCAGTATCAACTCAAGGTCCTGATAAAATGACTACTAAATTATGGTTTGCTAGATAGGTATATTTAAATTAAAATTTAAAAAGGGAGATTTTTTATAAAATCTCCCTTTTTATTAATAAATTTATAACTACAATGAAGTATATTTTATTAATTATAATAAGTGGACTTTCTCTAACAGGTTTTTCTCAAGAAAAAGAAATCACTAAAGATAACAATATCAGCTACTATGGTAGAAAACATTTTTTAATTGAAGGCACGGCCATTGCTGACTCTTTAAAGGAGAGTCCTTACGATAGGTTGCCTATTTCGTATAAAGAAAAAGTAAGAGAGCCTGTTTGGGACTTGTCAAAAGCATCTGCTGGAATAACTGTAAGATTTCATTCGAATTCCACAAGTATTGGTTTAAAATGGACTGTTTTAAATGATTTTGATATGCCTCATATGGCATCTACAGGTATTAAAGGAATAGATTTATATACAAAGTATAATAACAAATGGAGATATGTAACTACAGCTGGAGCTCTTGTGGGTCTTAAGACATCTCAAAATAAATCCATACCATCAGATAGTATAAATGAATATGAACTAATAAAAAACATGACTCCTGAATTTAGAGAGTATAAATTATTTTAAAATAATTTATACTCTCTAAATTCAGGAGTCATGTTT
>CAJWAC010000101.1 GCA_913020555.1 uncultured Polaribacter sp.
CTACAAACTTCTATTGATTACCGTGTAATTTTAGAGGGAACTATCACTGATTATATTATTACAGAAGATTCTCAAAAAAAATTAGTTGATTTAGGATGGAGAGGTTTAACCACTACATCTTCTATTGTAATTGATGGTGTAGAAATCAATATTCCTTTAGAAACTTTGAAAACTGAAGAACCAATCCTTTACAATACTTTTGTAAATACTGAAGCTGAATCTGTTTTGAATAGAGAATTAATTAACGCTCATTTTATTGTAGAACAACCATTAACTAATTGGCATTTCTTATTTGATCCAACTGGAATCAATGCTGATGCAAATACATTTGGATTAGATGACTCAATCCAAGGCTTTGTTGTTTCAAGTTGGACTATGGGTGAAAGTAGTATTAGAGAAGGTAGACAAGTTGAACGTGTCTTTGAAGCAGAAGTAATGGCTGATGAGACTTACATTGTAAGAAGTGTTCAATCTACTGACACTGCAAACTTATCTTCAATTGGATTTGGTGCTTTAGATGTTTTAGATGGTGTTGAAATTATTGGTGTAACTCCAACTCCTCCTGAGGACTATATGACAACATCCACTGGTGGTTTCCCTGTAATGATTATTTATGGAATGGCTGGTTTGGCTGCAGCTGCAGGTATTGGATTTTTCTTTATCAGTAGCAGATCAATGAAAAATCAAGCTCAAGGACAACAAGGTATTGATCCAAGTAATCTTGTTGGATATCAAACAAGTGCATCATCTGGTGGTTATCAAACCAATAGAGGTGAGGCTCAATTGAAATCTGATACTGATTATAATCAAACAAGAAGTGTTTATGAGGAATCTGCAGAGACGGCACATCAAGAACCTGAACCAACTCCTGAAACACCAACCCCTGAAGATTCTGCAAAACCAAAACCTACACTTCCAAAAGGATTTGAAGAAAAACAAGATGAACCTAAAGAAGAAACAAAAAGTAAATCTTCAAGAGGAACATTACCAAAAGGTTTCTGATATTTTTATAGTTTTTACAAAATTTATTATATTTTTACAATAAAGTATATTCTTAGAAATTTATTTCAAATTTTGTAATCTAATCTGGATGTTTATCTAATGTAAAACTGTAAAATAATTATAATTTTTGAAATACTTGTGATTTAATTTTAAAATAAAATAATGTGTGCTGGGAGTAACCCTCCTTCTGTTTTCACGATATTTCGCTTTGCAGCCTACCTGAACCTGGTACAGGAACCTATGGTTCTGTTTGGCTTTGCTCCATGTGGGTCGTCTTTTTCATTCCTTTTATGGAAATCTCAGGCTTTCGCCATCACTGTGCGCCATATTGGATTTTTTTCTGCATCGTTGCCAACCATCTCTGATTATCTATCTCCAGATCACATTTCCTGTATGGAGGGAGGAGTTTCCTCTGCCGTAGCAGCGTTTCGTGCTCCAGCTCACATCAGAGTATTTTTTTAATATGATTTGAATATTACTTTAGAGGTTTTGTGCCTATGATGAACAATGTACCCATTTCTCTTTTCCATTTTTCATTCCCTTTCAAATCTTTGATTTGTTTTGTTTGAACTGAAAATCCTGCATTTTTGAAAAATTCTTTCCACTCTTTTTTTGAATGTAAGTGCATTTGAATTTTCATCATATTTGCCCACTTTACTGTATCTTTATTTTCTGTATAGAAATCTGTTCCACAAAAAAATTGTCCTCCTGGTTTTAATAATTTGTAAATTTTTTTAATTGCTTTTTCCATTGAATCTGAATAATAAATTGACTCCATTGCAAAAACAAAATCAAATTTTCCAGTATATTTCCATGACTCTACATCTGTATGAATAAAATTCTCTTTATTGTTTTTAATTTTTTTATTTGCTTGAGTAATCATTTTTTTACTTTTGTCTATTCCTACAGCTTTTTTACATGTGGGAATTTCTGTAACGTGTCTGATTACCCATCCGTTTCCACATCCTACATCCAAAAAAGTAAATGGTTGATCAAATGAAATTTTTTTCAAAAATTTTAAAACATTTTTCCCATGTCCTTTTTCCATAGATTCTGCTTTTCCATTAATTGCCCATTCATCAAATTTTTTACTAATCTTATCCATGATTGATTTAATTTTTTAATTCAATCAGACTTATTCACAGCAGAAAGATTTAATAACATTGTAGATGAATACACCGAAAATATAGAAAACATTATAGCTTTTAATATAGATAAATACAAACATCCAAATACGTTAATTGAATGGTACATAAATATAAGTCGTCTTAAAAATAATTTTAAAACTCGTGAAGTTTTTGTAAAACAAGACGTAGCTAATTAATTTTTCACGCTTAAAACCTCATTTATAAGCAATTTAATATATGTACCATAAATCGAGAAATATAGCCCTATTTTACTTCAATAATCAAATCATCTGAATTAACCATAGTTCCTTCTTTTAAAATTATGTTTTTAATTGTTGTATTCTCTGTGGCTGTAATTGTAGTTTCCATTTTCATAGCTTCAATAATAAATAACGGTTGATTTCTAACAATAACGTCTCCTTTTTTCACCAAGACTTTTGATAACAAACCTTGTAACGGAGCACCAATTTGTGTAATATCGTTTTTTTCAATTTTAATATTCTCTACAACATCAACCTTAATTGATTCATCTTTAATTTGTACATTTCTACCTTGTCCATTTACTTTAAAATAAACAGTTACCATTCCTTTACTATTAGGTTTTCCAATAGAATCTAAAGTAATTAGTAAAGTTTTCCCTTTATTTAATTCAACTGCAATCTCCTCTCCTCTTTCCATTCCATAAAAGAAATTTTTAGTTGGAAGATTAGTTAAATTATCATATTTCAAATGTTTATTATAAGCATCTGTAAATACTTTTGGATATAATTTGTAGGATAAAAAATCTGTAAAATCAATATTTCTACCTAAATCATTTTCAAATATTTTTTTAAATGCGGTGTATTCTTTATCAAAATCTACAGGAGGAATATGAGCGTTTGGTCTTTCTGTGTATGGCTTTTGATCCTTTAAAATTAGATTCTGTAATTTCTTTGGAAAACCATTAACTGGCTGACCTAAGTCGCCCTTGAAGAAACTAACTACAGACTGAGGAAAAGAAATAGTATCACCTCGCTCTAGTACATCTTGTACAGTTAAATTATTACTGACTAAATATTGAGCCATATCTCCAACAACTTTAGAACTTGGTGTTACTTTTACAATATTGCCAAACAATGTATTTACTTCTCCATACATTTTTGTAATTTCATGAAAACGACCTTCTAAACCTAAGGCTTGTGCCTGAGGTTTTAAATTTGAATATTGACCCCCAGGAATTTCGTGTTTAAATACTTCTCCTGATCCTGCTTTTAGTCCAGATTCAAAAGGGTAATAATATTCTCTCACTGTTTCCCAATAATTTGAATATTCATTTAAAGATTTAATATTGATTGGATTTTCTCGCTCATTAAATCTCATCATTTCAACAATCGAATTAAAATTAGGTTGTGATGTTAAGCCAGACAAACCACTTAATGCAACATCTACAACATCTACACCAGCTTCTATTGCTTTTAAATATGTAGCAGATTGTATTGATGAAGTATCATGCGTATGTAAATGAAGTGGAATATTTAATTCGGATTTTAATGCAGAAATTAATTCTGATGCAGCATAGGGTTTTAATAAACCTGCCATATCTTTAATACCTAATATATGTGCTCCAGAATTCTCTATCTCTTTTGCTAAATTAACATAGTATTTTAAATTGTATTTGGTGTTTTTTACATCTAAAATATCTCCCGTATAACAAATCGATCCCTCTGCCAATCCATTTGTTTTTGTTCTCACATGTTCAATGCAAGGAGCAATTGATTTCATCCAATTTAAAGAATCAAATACTCTAAATAAGTCCACACCATTTTCCCAAGATTGTTCTACAAATTTACCAATTAAATTATCTGGATAGGCTGTATAACCAACACCATTTGATCCTCTAATTAACATTTGCAATAAAATATTTGGCATTTTTTGTCTCAATAACTTTAAACGTTCCCACGGATTTTCTTGTAAAAATCGTAAACAAACATCAAAAGTTGCTCCACCCCAAACTTCCATACTAAAAATATCTGAATGATTTCTTGCATAGCCTTCAGCCACTTTTAACATATCAAAAGTTCTCATTCTTGTGGCTAATAAACTCTGATGCGCATCTCGCATTGTAGTATCTGTGTAATGAATTTTCTTCTCGTTTTTTAACCATATGGAAAACTTCTCAGGCCCAAGTTCTGTTAATAAATCTTTTGTCCCTTTTGGATATTTCGCTGTAATATCAAAACCCGGAACTTTTGGCTTTATAAATATTTTATTTGGATCTAATTTTTTAACATCAGGGTTTCCATTTACAGTAATATCACCTAGATAAGAGATAATTTTTGTGGCTCTATTTCTAGAAGCTTTAAATAAAAATAAATCTGGGTTTGATTTGATGAAGTTTACTGTAACTGCTCCTTTTTTAAAAGTATCGTGTTCTAAAATATTATCTAAAAAAGACATATTTGTTTTAACTCCTCTAATTCTAAATTCCCTCAATGCTCTTCTGACTTTTCTTGAAGCTCCATCTAAAGTTCTACTATTAGCAGTAACCTTAACTAACATTGAATCAAAAAAAGGTGAAATAGTAACGCCTTGATAAACGCTACCTGCATCTAAACGAATTCCAAAACCAGACGCACTTCTGTATGTAGAAATTGTACCAAAATCCGGTTTAAAATCGTTTTGAGGATCTTCTGTTGTTATTCTGCATTGTAAAGCGTATCCATTAATTTTAATAGCTTCTTGATTTGTAATTTTTATTTGTTGATCATTTAGCTTGTAATCTCCAGCTATAAATAATTGTGTTTTTACTAAATCTATATTTGTAATAACCTCTGTCACAGTGTGCTCTACTTGAATTCTGGGATTTACTTCAATGAAATAAATAGAACCATCATCATCTACTAAAAATTCTACAGTACCTATATTATTATAATCTACAGCTTTACAAATTTTAATTGCATAGTTATACAAAGCATTTTTAGTTTCTTCTTTCAATCCATAAGACGGAGCAAATTCTATAACTTTTTGGTATCGTCTTTGTACAGAGCAATCTCTTTCATATAAATGAACAGTATTTCCGTAATTATCTGCAACTATCTGAATTTCTATATGCTTTGGATTCTCTACAAACTTTTCTAAAAAAACAGTGGCATCACCAAAAGCATTTAAAGCCTCTCTTTTACTCTCACTAAAGGCTTTTTCTAACTCCTCTTCTTTTCTTATAACACGCATTCCTCTTCCTCCTCCTCCAGAAGCCGCTTTTAGCATTACAGGATATCCAATTTTTTTAGCTTCAGAAAGAGCAATTTCTATACTTTCTAAAGATTCTTGATTACTTTTAATTATGGGAATATTATTAGCCAAAGCTACTTTTTTGGCTGTAATTTTATCTCCAAGAGACTTTAATACAGATACTTTAGGACCAACAAAAATAATATTATTTTCTTCGCACTTTTCAGCAAAATTTGCATTTTCAGATAAAAAGCCATAGCCTGGATGTATAGCATCTACATTATTTTCTAATGCTATTTTAATAATAGCATCAATATCTAAATATGGCTTTAAAGGCTGATTATCCTCACCTATTTGATAAGATTCATCTGCTTTATATCTATGTAAAGAATATCGATCTTCATGAGTGTAAATACCCACAGTACTTACATTTATTTCTGAACAAGCTCTAAATATTCTAATTGCAATTTCTCCTCTATTTGCAACAAGTACTTTCTTAATTTTCATGTTTTAATATAAATAATTTTTTAGCGAATTTTCGCTGAAAAGATACAAAACAAAAATAAATTACTGGTTGATATTTGAAAAATTAAGAAAAAATTAAACAATGCTTGTCTGATGAATAAAATAGTACTGAAACAAAAAAATAATTATGTCATTAGTTTACTTTGAACATTTTTACCACTTTCAAAAGGTTATTAAAGATCATTTAACATTGAAAAAAAAAGTTATTTCAATAATTTCTGTAAGAAATTTTGTTGCTTCTATAAAGAAAAACTGTAGTGGATTTAATTATCAAAATCTATAAAAACAATATTTACCAAATATGAACAGAAAAAAATTAAAAAAGACACGGAATAAATGTACAGAAATCCTTCACACATCAATTATGTTAAAAAATAGACTTTTAGGTCCATAATAAAAGTTTATAATTAAAAACCCTGAACTACAATACACTTATTTATTTACAGCTGCTAATAAAATATTTAAGATTTGTATTCTTAATAATTATTAGGAAGTAAAGACAAGAACGCAGAAAAATGAAATGGATTTGAAAGGCAAAACATTGTTAGTTCTTCACACTCATTTTCACTTTTACAATAATCTGTCCTATTGTATTCAAAGGTAATTTGGGAAGTCTGTATAATATAAACTTTGATGGATTTAGTATTATTCTTTAATGTTTTTTTTATTTTGACAGACGAACTTATTAGAATAATAATAAAAGCGTATGGTCTTACAACAAATTTATACAATACATACACCATTTTATTTTTAATGGTTTAATATTTATTTTGGAGTAGCATATTAGACAGAAGGAAAGGAACAGATTTCAGAGGAATTCATGCATTAATAGGATTATACATTTTTTATGCTTACTTTGAATCTTTTGGATTTATA
>CAJWAC010000102.1 GCA_913020555.1 uncultured Polaribacter sp.
AATCTATTTTTAATAAATTCTTTAATTACTTTTTTGGGTAGAAAATCTAACTCACCTTTTTCAAAAATCCAATCAATAATTTTACTTTCTGCGTAAAATGCTTCGTTACACATTTCTTGAATCATAGAGGTGTAATCTTCATCAAACCATTCTGGATTTTCATCTTTTATAATTTTGATGATATCAATGCCAAAATCTCCATGAATTTGTTCTTCTTTAGAGGTTGCTTCTACAACATTAGAAATTCCTTTTAACGCATTCTTGTGTTTGTTGAATGCCATGATAATTAAGAACTGAGAAAATAAAGAAACGTGCTCGATAAACAATGAAAACAACAAAACAGACTCCGAAAACTCTTTGTTGTCTTTACTTTTAGAGTTTTGTAACGCCAATTCTAAATAGTTTACACGACGCATCATTACTGGATTCTTTTTTAGATTCTCAAACTCATTATTTAAACCTAAGATTTCTAATAAATGAGAATAAGCATCGTGGTGTCTTACTTCACTTTCCGCAAAAGTAGAACCTACAGAACCTATTTCAGGTTTTGGCATTTTTTTATAAATATCTCCCCAGAAAGATTTAACAGCAACCTCTATCTGAGAAATTGCCAACATTGTGTTTTTGATTGCATGCCTTTCTGTTTCAGAAAGATGTGTTTTAAAGTCTTGAATGTCGCTCGTAAAATTAAACTCTGTGTGAATCCAATATGAATGTCTTATGGCATCTACATATTCATTTAAATTTGGATACTCGTAAGGCTTTAAATTTACACGTTTTTCAAAAATATTAGTCTTTCTGTTTCTTGCTTGCTCATTTCTATATAGAATATAAGCTTTAGCTACATCACGAAAAGGACTGTCCATTAATTTGACCTCTACAATGTCCTGAACCTGCTCCACAGTTGGGATATATAATGGTTCATTCAACTTTCTCTCTAGTAAAGCTCCGTTTACAATATTAGATATTGCAATGGCATCTCTTCTTGTTCCGTTATTCACGGTATTCATTGCTTTTTCTATAGCTTTTGTAATTTTATCTAACTCAAAAGGTGAAGTTTGATAGTCTCTTTTTATAATGTGCGTAATTTCCACAAGCGTTGAATATTAAATTAATGTTAATTTTAGTCTGGATCGACTCTTACAAAGATTGTGTTTTTTGATTCAAAATGAAAGCCATACTTATTCACAAATCCCTTGAAGTTTTTAACAAAATGAAAAAATATTGATTTTTTAACGATTTTTAAATAATTTATAAATAATTGGTTATTAGTATTTTAAAAATTAAAAATCACCTAAACACTTGAGTTTATTGAGATTCCTAAAACAACAAATTTTTATTTTAATTTAAAATATTTTTAAATATTTTTTAAAAAAAAAACAATAAACAAAAAAATATAAAATACTTGTTTTGTTAAACTTTATAAATAATAGATGTATCTTTGATTATTATTAACATTTATTTATAACAAAGTGAAAAACGGAACAGTAAAATTCTTCAACGAATCTAAAGGATTTGGATTTGTAGTAGAAGACGATTCAAAAACAGAGTATTTTGTACACGTATCAGGTTTAATTGATGAAATTAGAGAAGGAGATGCAGTAGAATTTGACCTGAAAGAAGGTAGAAAAGGTTTAAACGCAGTAGACGTTAGAGTTATCTAATTATATTCTTAAATTTTTTACAAATCCCGATAATTTAAATTATCGGGATTTTTTTTGCTTTTTTAAAAGTTATCCTATTTAGATTTTTTTTACATAACAACAAGTTATCATATTTATTTCAAGCAACTTTTTTTTCTCTTATTTTTGCAAAAAGTTTTATGTCTGATGAAAAATAGATTTCCAAAGATTCTACAAATCTCAATTGTTTCTATTTACTTAATTTTCTTAGCAGGTTCTATTGTTAGAATGACAGGCTCTGGAATGGGATGCCCCGATTGGCCAAAATGTTTTGGTTATTACATTCCACCCACCTCAGTAGAACAAATTAAATGGAAACCAAATACAGAATTCAAAAAAGGTTTTATCATTATTAAAGATGAAATTTTATTTGTTGCGGAAAAAGATTTAATGACTTCCAACGAATTCAATAAAAAAAATTGGACAGTTTACACAAAACATGACTACAATAAATTTAACAAATACCATACTTGGACAGAATATATTAACAGATTAATTTCTGTTTTAGCAGGTTTTGTGTTTTTATTTTTGATTTACAGCGCTTACAAAAACCGTAAAGAAGATAAACGGATTCCTATTCTAGCTTTTGCCTCTTTCTTTTTGTTACTTGTTGAAGCTGCATTAGGAAAATTAGTCGTTGACACTAACTTAAAACCAGGAATGATTACCATACACATGATTCTTGGTCTTGTTATAATTGCATTATTACTTCAGCTTAAATTTATTATTTCAGAAAAAAAAACACGCCAATATCATTCGCTATTCAATAAATTACTAATTTTTTCTGTTATTTTCTCTCTGATGCAAATTGCTATGGGAACTCAAGTAAGACAATTTATAGATGAGCAAGTAAAACTCTTTGGTTTTGAAAATAAAAACTACAGTTTAATGGATCCTAATTTTAACTTCTATTTTCATAGATCTTTTACAATTGCCATTGTTTTGGTAAATTTTGGGCTATTTTACTTAAATAGAATAAAAAAACTAGGTTACAAATTGGTAAATTGGATTGTACTTTTAATCTTCTTAGAAACCATTACCGGAATTTTAATGTATTATGCTGAATTTCCTATAGGCACTCAAGCAATTCATTTATTATCAGGAGCAATTTTATTTGGATTACAATTTTACCTCTGGCTGCAAAGCAGAAAAACAGTAACCAGTTTGGTATAAAATTTACGGATAATTATGGATGCGCATTCACCCAAACTTCTCCATCAGAAAAATATTCTTTTTTCCAAATAGGAACAGTTTCTTTTAAAGTATCAATTGCAAACTCGCAAGCTAAAAATGCTGCTTTTCGATGCTTTGCTGATGCTGTTATAATAACTGGTATTTCTCCAATTTGCAAAACCCCTTCAGCATGATGAATTGCAATTTTTTTAATGCCAAAATTTAGTAATGCTTCATCTGCAATTTTTTGCATCTCTTTAACTGCCATTGATCTGTAGGCAGAAAACTCTAATTGTTTTACTTCTTTGCCTTTTGTATCATTTCTAACAGTGCCAATAAAAGCTGAAATCCCACCACAACTATCATCTGCTACAAAATCATAACATTCTTGTAAATCTAACTTTTTAGAGGTAATTTTTATTGAAGTTTTTTCCATTTTTTGAGTTCCTAAAACTAGTTTATTGGTTATGGTAAAAATAGTAATTCATAAGTTATATTTGCACTAGAATTATTCATCACAAGTAAAATGAAAAATATCTTTAGAATTATAAGCTTTTTAGAAGGAGTTTCTTATTTACTTTTATTGTTTGTAGCAACACCAATTAAATATTTACAAGACAATCCTGAATATGTTAAACTTTTAGGAATGCCACATGGTGTTTTATTCATGCTCTATATAATTTTAGCCTTTGTAATCAAAAAAGAAAGGAATTGGAATTACAAAAATTTAGGTATCATTTTGATTTGTTCTGTAATTCCTTTTGGAACTTTTTATGTAGATAAAAAATATTTACGTTGATGATTTCTTTTTGTTGATGTTACTTATAAAGAACTTTAACCTCCACTAACAGGTGGAATTATAGCAACTACGTCTCCAGTTTTTAGTATTAAATCATCGTTAGCATATGCTTCATTTACAGCAATTGCATAAGAATTTAAATTTTCTAAAGTTGAAAACTCATTCTTTAAAATAGTTTCGAAATCTTTTACGGAAGAATTTTCAGCTACATCAATTTTTAATTCAGAAGCACCAATCAAGTCTTTTGTTATTCCGAAAAAAAGTGTTTTTATTATCATCATTCAAAAATAGAATAAAAATTAAAAAGAAAGATTTAATCCAATTAATAATCCATCTTTTTGCTCACCTGCATGAAAAGATTTGATATAATCTATTCTAAGAAAGCGCCATTTCCCGAATCCAACATTTAGCAATCCTAAAGATAATTCAGAATATTGTTTTGTGTTAGACATGTACATCGTTTTTGCTCCACCAATTAAATGATAATTCAATTTGTTCACTAATGGAATTTTAGCCAGAAATGCTCCTTTAAAATTGTGTTCTAAATGTGCTTCTGCGTATCTATTATTTGTGTAAAATCGATAATACTCTAACAATCCAAAATTATTTCTACGATTGCCATCTGTAACAATAAACATCTGATTTCCTTTTACTTGTAAATTATCCATAAAAGCAATGTTTTTCTTTTTCAAAAACAAACCTCCTCTAACATAATAGAAAAATTTACCATAATTACCAGCTTTAATATCTTGGTTTAAACTGGCAGTGATTAAATCTGCATTAAACTCAGAATTATCTGAACCAAAAGTTTTTCTATAATTTACGTTTAATGAAGGAAATTTGCTTTCACCAACATTAAACTTTCTATCTGGATACGACAAATATTTTTGGCCAAAAACAAAAGTTGCTCCAATGTTAAGCGTTGCAATTTTATGTTCAGTAAAAACAGAACTTGTAAAATTATCGGGCTCTAAAGGATTATTAGAAGTGTAAGGGTCATTTTTACTTTGTCTTGCAAAAGAATAGTTTGAAGTATTAAATAATGGTTTTCTATTGGCATATTCTAAAGAAGATGAAAAATAAACACCATTTCTAATTTCTTCTGAATATCCTATTCTTACAAATTCTTTCTCATAAATTTTAATATAATTTTGCCTTCTATTAAGAGATCGGATTAAGTTATCTAATTTCTTAATAGGATTCCTTCTATTAAATTGCGCTGTAGTAATACCACCGGAAATATAAAATCTTGGCTTAGAAATGTTATTCCATTTTCGACTAAAATAAAATGTAGGTCTCGCTTTCTTTTCTGACAAACCATACGCTACATCCAAACCTGCAGACCACCATTTTCCAGTATCATTTTGACGTTTAAAATAGTTTACACCTAATGACGAATGAAATCCCTGAACTGTATTGAAACTAAAGTCTTCTATCAAACCATCAAAAGAAAGAGCCCATTTTTGATATGAATTTCTATATGTATAACCGGTAACAGGCGAGAGTAATTTAAACTTATTTCGTTTTACATCAACAGAATCTAAATATCTTTTAGATTTTCTTGTAATTTTAATACTGTCTTTTAAAGCATAGTCTTTTGTTTCTTCAGATGTTAAAGGAACAGGCCTTAGTTGAGTCCAAAAATCAAAACCTTTTTCTGTGGCTCCTTCTTCAAAAGATAAAATTTCTTTTGTAAATGTACTTTTAGTGTAAGTTGGTTTAAAATTATAGTTAGAATATCCTGCAGAGAATCGCCCATTTACATTGAACCCAAAAAGCCCAAACTTAAAGTCAATTGTTTGAGAAATTTTTATCCAAGCATCATTAATCTCAGAATAATTATAATTTTGTTTAAATCTTAATTCATCAATAATTGGAACCCCAACTTGTTTTCCGTTGGCAATAAGATCAATCCCATAAATCGCCCATTCGTCTTCAACAATATAAATAAAACCTTTAAAAACTCGATCTCCAGTTTGTTTAGGAATAACTTTAACTTTGGATATTAACTTTTCATTTTTATCATAAAATGAACCCTCAAGTTTATAGGTGTAATAATTAAATGCTCTATCTGCAATTGGAGACACTAAGTTATTTTCCGCCACAAAAACAAGATTACTATAAAAATCAAAATTTGCCTCTTCAGCTCTATTAAAACTAATCCCATTATCTGAACCACTGACTTTTGAAGCAAAAATCTTTTCTTTAAATTTTTCTGGGTTTTTTTGAAAAGTTATTTCTGAAACCGTTTCAGATAAGTAAATGATTCCAGTTCTTGTAGAGTCCAGTCCTCCCCCCAAATCACCTAAACTTCGCCCAAGTATTTTCTCAGGAGCATTCTTTACTTTAAATAGTCCACGAGAATAAAAATTAGAGGTGTATTCTTTAAACTTATCTGTATTATTATTCTTATTATCAATTGCTTTTCTAATGATTTTATTTGCAGGGTTTTCTCCGGTACTTATAGAAATTTCATCCAAAACTACTTTTTCATCATCCATAACAACATTTAATTGAAAAGGGAATTCTGAAATTGAAACAATTTTTTTAATTGTTTTATATCCTAAAAACTGAAAAATGACTGTGTAATCTCCAGGGGTTTTTATATTTAGTTCATAATTACCTGCATCATTAGAAGTGGTTCCCGTAATAGTTTTATCTAGATAAATACTTACAAAAGAGATTGGGTTTTTATCAGGATCTGTAATTTTTCCTCTTATCTGACTATAAGCAGAGGAGCAAACTATCAAAAGAATTAGCAAAGTAATTTTTTTCATAAAAATAGTTGTCGGTTTTAAAAAATCTAATATATATGATGCCAAAGTATAAGAGTGTATAAATTTTGTTAAGCAATTTACAATAAAGTCTTAAATTTCATTGAAATTCTTTATCTCATAAAGTCTATATTTGTAGGGTATCAAATAAACAATGATTAGATGAGTGATTCTAGAAAAAGGCATGAGGCTTTGCTTTACCACGCTAAGCCTAAACCAGGAAAAATAGAGGTAATCCCTACCAAAAAATATGCTACACAACATGATTTGGCTTTAGCATATTCTCCAGGAGTTGCC
>CAJWAC010000103.1 GCA_913020555.1 uncultured Polaribacter sp.
AGATAGCAATTCGCCTTGCGCTAAAACCTCATCCCTTATTTTCTTACTATAATCACCTAAAAGAAAAACACCTTCAAAAAAACTTTCTAGTTTTTCGAATTCAGCAGAAAAATCAACTGTAGGGTTTGGCTTTTGTTGATATAATTTAAATTTCTCGAAATCAGATTTATACTCTTTTTTAACAACTGCTTTTTCTAAAATAGTCTCTAAATCATTAGTTGTATTTCCTCTTGCTGAAACAACAACAGTAAAATTATCTTTTTTATGATACTTACTTTTAATAATTTCAAGGGCATTTTCAATTCCTTTACCATTAGCTAAAGATTTACCTCCAAACTTAAGCACTTTCATTTTTTGTTGCTTATAATTTTTATTGAAAATAGGTTCAATAATTTTCTGTAACTGATCATACTCTATCAAAAAAGCATCATGACCATGCACGGAGTTAATTTCATTATAAGTAACGTTTTCTTTAGTAAGCGCTAATTTTTTGTGGGTTTGTCTATTTTCTTCAGCAGTAAAAAACAAATCAGAATCCACTCCAATAATATGAATGTCAGCTTCTATTTTATCAAGAATGTCAATGTTATCATCATTATTTCTTGTGACATCAATAGTTTTTAACAACTGATTCATAAGCTTGTACGAAGATAATTGATAACGCTCTTGTAATTTTTTACCATGATGCAACAACCAGCTTTCTACATTAAAAATATCTGTATTTTCTTTTTTAGAGCGCTGAAAACGTTTTTTAAAAGACTCCGGAGTTCTATAACAAAGCATTGCATGCATTCTAGCATCATGCACTGGATTATTCGAATTTACTAAAAATTGTTCTTGAATTTGGCAATTCGCAATTAACCAATCTGTAGATTTCCAATCTGTAGCAACAGGTATAAAATGCCGTGTTAATTTGTTATTCAAAGCAACCATTTCCCAGGCAATTCCACCACCTAAAGATCCCCCAATCAAAGCAAAAAGTTGCTCAATATTTAATTTTTTTAATCCTAACAAAAAAATTCTCGCAACATCTCTTGCTATAAAACTTTTGTAATTTTCTATTAAGAAACCATCAAAACCATTACCTGGAATATTAAAAGCCAAAACGGTATATGAATTTGTATTGATAGTTTTATCAAGTCCAATTATTGATGACCACCATCCTTTTTTACCTGCTACATCACTATTTCCAGTTAAAGCGTGATTCACCAAAACTACAGGAGATTTTCCTAATGCCTTGCCAAAAAGTTGATAACTTAATTGAATATTTTCATACTGAATTCCACTTTCTGTTGTGAAATTTCTTATGATAATATGTTGTAATGAATTTTTCAAATTGAGTAATTTAAATTCCTACAAAACTTTAAAAATCTTGTAGGAATTAGAAAAAATATTTAAGCGTTTATTGTACCAAAAGTGTTTCTTGAACCACTTTAAAAGCTGCTTTTAAATCTGCTTTTAAATCTTCAACATCCTCTATTCCAACAGACAATCTTATTAAATCTGAAGTTACTCCAGCACTTTCTTGCTGCGCTTCATCCAATTGTTGATGCGTTGTACTTGATGGGTGAATAATTAATGATTTTGTATCTCCAATATTTGCTAGTAAAGAAAAAACTTTGGTTTCGTTAGAAATTGTTTTAGCTGCCTCAAAGCCCCCTTTTGCTCCAAAAGTTACAATTCCACTTTGTCCTTGAGGTAAATATTTTTTAGCTAAATCATTGTATTTACTACTTTCTAGTCCTGGGTAATTTACCCAAGCTACTTCTTCCTGTTCTTCCAACCATTTTGCTAACTCTAGTGCATTTTCAGAATGTTGCTTTATTCTCACCGATAATGTTTCTAAACCCTGAATAATATTAAAAGCATTAGTTGGACTAAGTGCTCCACCAAAGTCACGTAATCCTTCTAATATTAATTTAAAAGTATAAGATGCTGCTCCCAAAGTTTCATAATATTTTAACCCATGATAACCCGCTGAAGGTTCAGTAAATTCAGGAAATTTACCATTTGCCCAATTGAAAGTTCCTGCATCAATAATAGCTCCACCTAAAGAGTTTCCTTGACCACCAATATATTTTGTCAAAGAATGAATTACAATATTAGCACCATGTTTAATTGGATTTAATAATGCAGGAGTAGCCACTGTATTATCAACAATAAAAGGAACTTCTGCCGCTTTTGCATGGGTAGAAATTGATTCTAAATCTAATACGTCTAATTTTGGGTTTCCTAAAGACTCTACAAAAAATGCTCTTGTATTATCCTGAACAGCAAGTGCAAAATTATCAGGGTTTGAGGCGTCTACAAATGATGTAGTAATACCCAATCTTGGCAGCGTTACGTTTAATAGATTATAAGTTCCTCCATAAAGACTGCTAGAGGCTACAATATGATCTCCAGCTTTTAATAAGGTTAATAACCCTGTTGAAATTGCTGCTGTTCCAGAGGCAAAAACTACAGCTCCAACACCACCTTCAATTGCCGCCAATCTTTCTTGTAAAATTTGATTTGTAGGATTATTTAAACGTGTGTAAATAAATCCTAATTCTTTTAATGAAAAAAGATTTGCTGCATGGTCTGCGTCATTAAAAACATAAGATGTAGTTTGATAAATAGGTACTGCTCTAGAACCTCCATTTGTTTTTACATCATGCCCTGCATGCAAAGCATTTGTTGCTAATTTTTGTGTACTCATTTTTCTATTTTTTTTGAGTTAATAAATAAGTCAAAACACACCTTTTTTGATGCTTCTTACTAGAAAAATGTTATTAAGAAATCTACCTATACAAGAATTATGTATATGTTTTTTTGGTTATCTATCCAACTTCTGATAAATGAATCTGAAGTTAAGTAGAATTTAGCACCTTCTTTTCCTCTTGAAAAGGGTTGCTAAGGCTTCATAGGGTCTAATCCCTCCGCCTTTCTTGATAACATTTCAATAAGTCATTGAACTTTACGAGTACAAATATTGCAATAGAAAAAATTAGTATCCAAATAAAAAGTACATTATTTTTTAAAAATTAGATTTATCATAAAAAATTAAATTCTATTTTAAACATCTTGCAAAAAGATAAGTAATAAATCTAAAAAATTGATTTATTGATGATACTATCAGAAAAAAATATATCTAAAATTTGAGAAGTTTTAATATTATAATGTAAATTTGTGCTTCAAATTAGAGGAAAAATTTGAACTGATTGCAACCTCGTTAAAAAAATGCTAAAGCAGTAATAATCTACTTCTTTTAGCGACAAAAGCAATCAATTTAAGTGAAATTAAAAATAAAAATTGAATTATGTCGTATTTATTCACATCAGAAAGTGTTTCAGAAGGCCATCCAGATAAAGTAGCAGATCAAATTTCTGACGCTTTAATTGATAATTTCTTAGCATTTGATAAATCAAGTAAAGTTGCCTGTGAAACTTTAGTGACAACTGGTCAAGTTGTTTTGGCTGGAGAAGTAAAATCTAATACCTATTTAGACGTTCAAAAAATTGCTAGAGATGTTATAAATAAAATTGGATATACAAAAGGAGAATATATGTTTGATGGAAATTCTTGTGGAGTTCTATCAGCAATTCACGAGCAATCTCCAGATATCAACCAAGGTGTGGACAGAGCTAACCCAGAAGAGCAAGGTGCAGGAGATCAAGGAATGATGTTTGGTTATGCCACCGATGAAACTGAGAACTACATGCCTTTGGCTTTAGAATTATCTCATAGATTATTAAAAGAGCTTGCAGCATTACGAAAAGAAAATAAAGACATTACATATTTAAGACCTGACGCTAAAAGCCAAGTTACAATTGAATATTCTGATGATAATACACCTCAAAGAATTGATGCTATTGTAATCTCTACACAACACGATGATTTTGATAAATCAGAAGAAGTAATGTTATCAAAAATCAAAAATGATATTATAGCTATTTTGATTCCAAGAGTAATGGCAAAATTACCTTCTAATCTGAAAAAATTATTTACTGATAATATTACTTATCATATTAATCCTACAGGAATTTTTGTAATTGGAGGCCCTCATGGAGATACTGGTTTAACAGGAAGAAAAATAATTGTAGATACTTATGGTGGTAAAGGTGCTCACGGTGGAGGTGCTTTTTCAGGAAAAGATCCAAGTAAAGTAGATAGATCAGGAGCTTACGCCACTAGACATATTGCTAAAAACTTAGTTGCCTCTGGCCTTTGTAAGGAAGTTTTAGTACAAGTTTCTTATGCTATTGGAGTTGCAGAACCAACAAGTATTAATGTTGAGACTTATGGAACTGCAAATGTTGATTTAACTGATGGAGAAATTAGTAAAATAGTTGAAGAAATTTTTGATATGCGTCCTTATTTTATAGAACAAAGATTAAAACTTCGAACACCTATTTACTCTGAAACCGCAGCTTACGGACATATGGGAAGAACTTCAGAAATAAAAACAGTTACATTTTCAAATCCTATGGGGGAAACTATTTCTGAAGAAGTAGAGACTTTTACTTGGGAAAAATTAGATTATGTAGATCAAATAAAGGAAGTATTCCATATTTAGAAAAATCACTCAAAAGTTAAAAATCCCTTTGAAAAACCGCTTTTAAAGGGATTTTATTTTGCTCTGCTTTAACATAAATTTAAGGTTTGTTTTTTAGAGTTTGCGTAATTTCGAAAGCGATTCAAATCACACAAATTATGACAAAAAAAATATTCTCAAGAGCACTTCTAGTTGCTCTTATTTTTGGTTTTTCTGTTGATACAGATGCACAAATCTTCGGGAAGAAAAAAAAGAAACAAGAAGCAAAAAAAGCGGCTCCAAAACCAAAACCCAAACCTAAAAAAGGTGCTATTTTACCCTACGGAAAAGTAGTTACCAAAAGCCACAAAACTGATGAAGGGTTATTTAAAGTTCATACCAAAGACGATGCTTATCTTTTTGAAATACCAGACTCTCTATTAAAAAGAGAAATGTTAATGGTTACAAGAATTGCTAAAACTGCTAGCGGTATTGGTTTTGGTGGTGGTAAAACTAATACTCAAGTTTTACGTTGGGAACGAAAAAACAAAAAAATTCTATTACGTATTGTTTCTCATGATGTAGTTGCAGACACTATTCTACCTGTTCATGAAGCTGTGGTAAATTCTAATTTAGAACCCATTCTTTTTTCTTTCCCAATAAAGGCAATTGGCAAAGATTCTACATCTACAGTAATAGATGCAACATCATTATTTTCTACAGATGTAAAACCACTAGGATTTCCAAGTTTTTATAGAAAAAGATACCAAGCTACACGAATGGATAAAACCCGTTCTTATATAGACAGAATTAGTAGTTATCCTCATAATATCGAAGTACGTCATGTAAAAACATATTTTGCAAATAAAGCTCCATCAAATAGTGCTTTAGGCTCAATAACTTTAGAAATGAGTAACTCTATGGTTTTACTACCTAAAGTTCCTATGAAACGTCGTTATTTTGATGAAAGAGTTGGTTGGTTTGCTAGAGGACAAACTGATTATGGATTGGATGCTCAAAAAAGTAAAACAGTTTCTTACTTAGATAGATATAGACTAGAAGTAAAAGACGAGGATATTGAAAAATTTAAAAGAGGCGAGCTAGTAGAACCTAAAAAACAAATTGTTTATTATGTAGATAGAGCAACCCCAGAAGAATGGGTTCCTTATATTATTCAGGGTGTAAATGATTGGCAAGTTGCTTTTGAAGCTGCAGGTTTTAAAAATGCAATTATTGGAAAAAGAGCTCCAACTAAAGAAGAAGACCCAGAATACAGCCCAGAAGACGTGCGTTATTCTGTAATCAGATACTTGGCCTCTCCGATTCCTAATGCAAATGGCCCTCACGTTAGTGATCCACGTTCCGGAGAAATTTTAGAGTCTGATATAAACTGGTACCATAATGTAATGTCTTTATTGCATAACTGGTTCTTTATACAAACGGCGGCTATAAATCCAGATGCAAGAGGAAACAACTTTAAAACAGAAACTATGGGAGAATTGATAAAATTTGTTTCTTCACATGAATTAGGACACACTTTAGGATTACCTCATAATATGGGAAGTTCTGCTGCATATCCTGTAGACTCTTTACGTTCTGCAAGTTTTACAAAAAAGTATGGAACAGCGCCATCCATAATGGATTATGCTCGCTTTAACTATATAGCTCAACCAGAAGATAAAGGTGTTGCCTTAATGCCAAATATTGGTGTTTATGATAAATATTCAATCAGTTGGGGATACAGACCTATTTTAGATAAAACTGCTGAAGAAGAAAAACCAATTTTAGATTCGTGGATTTTAGAACATGCCGGAGATCCAATGTATAGATTTGGTCATCAACAAGCTGGTGGAGTGGTAGATCCTACCTCACAAACTGAAGATTTAGGAGATAATGCAATGAAAGCTTCTGCTTACGGAATTAAAAACCTTAAAAGAATCTTACCTAAATTAGAAGAATGGACTTCTGAAAAAGGCGAGAATTATTCTGAATTATCTACTATGTATGGTCAGGTTTTAAGTCAGTTTAACAGATACATGGGGCATGTTTCAGCAAATATAGGTGGTGTAACAGAATATTTTAAAACAACGGACCAAGAAGGAGCAGTTTATACACATATAGATAAAGCTACTCAAAAAGAAGCTTTAAAATTTGTTATTGACGAATTGTTTAAGACACCAACTTGGATGTTAGATAAAAATATAT
>CAJWAC010000104.1 GCA_913020555.1 uncultured Polaribacter sp.
GGGAAATTGTGTGTTTCTGCTTTTAAAGAAATTACAGAATCAAATTCTTTAGTTTGATAAAAGTCAGGTTTATCTGCTGTTTTAGGTGCAAATTGCTCCACTTTTGGCCCTTTGATAAATGCAACATTGTCTTTATACGCAGAAACAATAGCATTAGGATTTTGTTTAGACGTTTCTTTTATCATTTTAAATAATGATGTTGGTTGCTCTTCACCATCAATAATAAAAGTTCCATTAAATATTTTATGACGACAATG
Source organism: uncultured Polaribacter sp. (assembly GCA_913020555.1). Taxonomy (GTDB): domain Bacteria; phylum Bacteroidota; class Bacteroidia; order Flavobacteriales; family Flavobacteriaceae; genus Polaribacter. The sequence goes on from CAJWAC010000104.1 coordinate 258, forward strand.
TTCTGAGTTTACTTGGCTAAAACCAAAAACTTCAGAGTCTGTTAATTTTCTACCTATTTTTTTTGAAACTCCTTTTAAATACTCAACTTCATCATCACTTAAAGATAAACCTTCTTGTTTATTGTAAGCAGCAATATCTTGGATATCTAAAATAGACTCTGGTTCAATATCTATGGCAAAACTATTTTGATGTAAGCCATTAAATTTCTCAGAAATCATTGGGTCAAAGTCAGAGAATTCTTCGGTACAACTATTGAATTCTTCAATTCTAATGATATCTGAAATCCCCATATTTTGAGTAATTTCTGCAGCATTTGTACTCCAAGGAGTGATCATTGCTTTTCTTGGGCCAATAAAAAAAGCGTCTATCGAAGACGCTTCTATTTTTGGTAAATCACCAAATAACCAAGTTAATTTTGTGATGGTATCTTTTGTAAATTCTTTTGTTGTTTGCACAGCGAATACTTTGCTGTTTTTGTTTCCAAAGAAATGAATCATTAGTTGATTTTTTATAATAATTTAAAATGCAAATTTACTTTATTTCTTTGTAATTTATGTGATTTGATGACCTGAAAAAAGATAGTTATTCACTACCTTTTAACACTCATCTTTTTATTTATTATTAGAAATACTCTTCTTCAAATATTGTTGATGATAATAAACCTCTAGTTCAACCAAAAAAAGGCCATCTTTTCAGATAGCCTTATAACCTTTATGTAGGAGTAACTTTAATTCTTAATTAACTTTTTAGTAATTAATTGTTTATTACTAGTAATTTTAACTAAATATATTCCGTTTGAAAGCTCTGAAATATCTAAACTTTCGTTAGACGCTATTTTTGAGGATTTCACTTGCTTACCTAAAACATTAATTATGGTAATATTTATAACATCAGTATTATTAAAAAATAATCTATTGCTGTGGTTTGGATTTGGATACATTTTAAAACCCTCTAAAATAGGATTTGTTGTGCTTAATGTTCCGTTAAAATTACCAATATCGCTTGTAGTATTAATTGGATAAAAACTCCACTCTCCTTGAATATTAAAAACGGTATTAGGGCCTGTTACATCAGAGTTTCTTCTAAGTGTTTCATTTTGAGAAAATACATCTGTACCATTTAAATCGCCAATAATATCAATTAGTACATCGTTTTTAAATAAGCCAACTCTGTCATCACCATTAAAAGTCATTGGTGTTTCATTAGGTACTTCTAAGTCCGCTTCTGCCTTTAATTTTACATCTATGGCATCAGTATTAATAATTACAAACACATCATTAATATTGATAGTTCTGCCAGTTAATGACAAAGGGGCTTCCCAAATTCCGTTTGATTGTCTTTTTATAGTGTAAGGAGATAAATCTACATTATTGCTGGTTAAGTTCACAATTTCTACAGCTTTATTAAAACTAGAACCTTCCACATATTCTGAGAAGAAAATTTCAGAAATATTATTACTTCCATCTGTGGTTTCTGCATTCACTGGAGTAGATATATCAGAAGTATTATTTGCAATATCTTCGGCCAGAATGGTTACAACATAAGTGGTTGAAGGTGTTAGATTTGTAATATCTAAAAAAGTTGTTGTTGGTTTTCCAACAGAATTGCCATCAAGAAAAACTTCATAATTCAAAATTCCAGAGTCATCTGTAGAAGCTGTCCAGCTAACTTGAAAACTGCTACCTGTTTGATTGCTAATGGAAACTCCGGTAGGCACTGAAGGAGCAGTGGTATCTGCTAATGTTTTTATATTTACAGCAGTTGAAGGTGTTGACTTGTTTTGAGCAACATCTTTGGCAACAATTGTTACCGCATAATCTGTGTTTGGTACTAAGTTTTGAACGTTAAAAGTGGTGCTAGAAGTTTCACCTGCTAAATTATCATTTAATAAAACCTCATAACCAGATACACTTTCATTATCAGTTGATGCGCTCCAAGAAACACTAAGCGCATTGGTTGTAATGTTTGTTACGGTTACATTGGTTGGTGTTGTAGGTGCTTCATCATCTTGCGTAGTAAAAATCCCCCAATAATCTTCAGCTGGATCTCCACCCCAAATTCTTGTAGCTAAATAAGCATTATCAATAAATGGATTTCTGTTTCCTTGAGCGTAAGTATTTGAAGTATTGTTATGATATGTATTTCTTTGTCTTTCAAAATCAGAAACTGGGTCTTCTACATTCCATTTCAAAAATAAATCAATCATGTCATCTGGAGTACTCGCGTTGCTTCCATTACCAACTCTAGAAGGTAAACAAACTTGATCATACCTCACATACATATACATCATCATTCTTGCAACATCTCCTTTCCACTCGTCACCTGGATACCAACCACCGGAAACATTTCCAGAGTCTCCAGAGCCTTCAGCAAAAATAGTATTACTTCTTTGGCTGTTATAATTTACATCTGCAGGTCTTAAATGATGCGCATCTGCTCCTGGACCAACAAATTCTAAGTTAGGATTTCCCAATGATCTTGGATAAACATGCTCTCTGTTCCATTCTCCTTGATTACCTCCATTGTCATTAATACCTCTTGTTCTAGATAACTCTCCAGAGGCTGCATAACCATAAATTAACAAAACTTCTGAGCTATTTTCTGGATTAACATCTGTTGCTTTGGAGGCTTCCCAAACACCCGGAGTATAAACTAAAAAATTGGTGTGAGTAGAAGTGATTCTTGTTGCTAAATCTGCTTTTAATGCAATACCGCTTTTTGAAAAATCTAATCCATCATAATACGATTCTTGAGAATGGATGAATGCTGAAAATGTTAATAGAGATAAAAGTAATAGTTTTTTCATTATTTTTTTATGAATTTAGTTGAGTATGAATTATTTATTTTTAAAAGAAAAATTCCTTTTTTTAAATCGCTTAAATTTATTTCTTTTTTATTTGTTTCAAAAGCTTTTATCTTTTTTCCTAAATAATTATAAATAGAAACAAATATAGTTTCAAAATCTGAATTACCTTGTATGTATAAAATATCATCCACAGGATTAGGATGAATCTTGAATTTAGGTGAATTAAAAACTTCAGTAGATAGCGTTATTGCACTGTGATTGCCAATATCGTCAACATTATCTTTGCTGTAAATATCCCATTCATTGTTTAAGTTAAAGTTAGTATTAGGTTGAGTAACTGAAGTTTTTCTTCTTAGAGTTTTGTCCTTTGCAAAATTAGCTGAGCCACCATTATAAGAACCAATAATATCTATTAAAACTTCATTTTTAAATAATCCTACAGGGTCGTTACCATTAAAATTTATTGGAGCTCCGTAGCCAGTTGTATTATCATTAGGGTGAACTAGATCTGCATTATTGATTAATTCATCTTTTGATGCGCTACCATTTATAATTACAAAAGTTGTATTTGATAATACTGTATATCCCGATAGAAATAAAACATTATTTTCATCCCAATCATCACCATTTACGCCACCATTAGACTGTCTTTTGATACTATAATCGTCTAAATCAATATCTGTAGCAGTTAAATTAACAAGCTCTATAGCTTTGTTATTACTAGAACCTTCTACATATTCAGAAAAGAAAATCTCACTAGAAGCCGCATCGTTGCCATTTGTACTTGCGGTTATTGGTGCGCTCAAAGCAGATGTATTTCCTATTTTGTCTACTGCTGAAATTTGAACTTTATAGGAAGTGTCAAGTGTTAAATTTGTAGCTGTAAAGGTGGTTTCTGTTACACTTGTAATTTTAGCATCATCTATATAAACTTCATAAGCGGTAACAGCAGTATTATCTGTGGATGCATCCCAAGAAATTACAAATGATGTAGTAGTTTCATTGCCAATAGTGATATTTTGAGGTACTGTTGGAGCTACAGTATCTTGCAATGTAGATATACTTTCCGCTTGACTTTGTGCGGAAGTATTATTTACAATGTCTTTAGCTAAAACTGTAAATGAATAATTGGTGTTTGATTCTAAACCTGAAATTGTAGTTGCAGTATTAACTGTGTTTTTTACTAAATTGCCATCAACAAAAACATCATAACTTGTAGTTTCAACATTGTCTGTCGAAGCAGACCAAGAAATATCTACTGAAAATGTAGTGATGTTAGAAAAAGTAATATTGGTTGGTGTAGATGGCGCTTCTGAATCTGAACTGGTGTATATTCCCCAAACATCTTCCGCTTTTGAGCCTCCCCAAATTCTTGTGGCTAAAATAGGATTATCTATAAATGGGTTTCTGTTACCTTGTGCATTTTCATTAGCAGTATTTTCATGGTAAGTATTTCTTTGTCTTTCAAAATCAGAAACTGGATCTTGTACATTCCATTCTAAGAACAAATCAATCATATCATCAGGAGTAGCGGAGTTATCTCCCATACCAATATTTGTTGGCAAGCATCTTTCATCATACCTCAGATACATGTACATCATCATTCTTGCAACATCACCTTTCCATTCATCTCCTGGATACCAACCTCCATTAGTTTGAATGCCGGAGTTGCCAGATCCATTGGTGAATTTTCTATTATTTCTTGATGAATTTCTTTGCGCATCTGCAGGTCTTAAATGATGTGCATCTGAACCAGGGCCAGAATCTGAAAGTGCTGGAGTTCCTAAAGATTGTGAATACACATGTTCTCTATTCCAGTTTCCGGAACCCGCTCCATTGGTGTCAATTCCACGTTCACGATCATTGGTAACATCTGAATCACTGCCGTTTTCAAAACCATAAATAAGCAATACTTCTTGATTGTTATCTGGGTTTATATCGGTTACTTTACTAGCACCCCAAACTTGATTATAAAATAAAAATTGAGTATGTGTACTTATTACTTTTGTGGCTAAGGCTTCCTTTAAAGAAGTGCCTGTGACTCTTAAATCTACGTCATCATAATAAGATTGCTGACAATACGTACTAATTGTAATAATAAAAGCAATGAAAAGTGTAATTCTATTGTACATAAAAACATATTTATTTTAAAAATAAATTCTTTTTCATTTGTTTATTCTTTACAAAACGCAATAAAATTGTAAAGCTTATTTTTTCTCTAAAAGTGCCATGTAAAAGCCATCAAAACCAGATTGATGTGCCAATACCTTTTTATCTTTTACAAAAGTAAAATCTTTTCCAAATTCTGATGTTAAGAATATGTCAATTTGTTTTTGATTTTCTGATGGTAAAATAGAGCAAGTAGCATACACCAACTTACCTCCAGATTTTACCATTTTAGAGTAACTCTGTAAAATTTCTTGTTGTACTTTTTTAATATTATCTATAAACTCAGGCTGTAATTTCCATTTAGAGTCTGGGTTTCTTTTAATAACTCCTAATCCTGAGCAAGGGGCGTCAATTAAAACACGATCTGCTTTACCATGTAGTTTTTTTATAGGTTTTGTTGAGTCTATAACACGTAAGTCTATATTATGAGCTTTATTTCTTCTTGCTCTAACTTTTAGCTTCTTTAATTTACTTTCGTAAATATCCATTGCTATAATTTGGCCTTTATTTTCCATTAAGGCAGATAGATGTAATGTTTTTCCTCCTGCTCCGGCACAAGTATCTATCACTTTCATACCTGGTTTTACATCTAAGTAAGCAGCTACTAATTGAGAAGAAGCATCTTGTACCTCAAAATAACCGTTATGAAAAGCTTCTGTCCTAAAAACATTGGCTCTTTCTTCTAAAACTAAAGCATCTGGATGATTAGGAATAAAATTGGTAATAATATTTTCTGCTCTTAATTTTTTCTGTAAAATCTCTTTTGAAATATTTAAGGTATTGGTTCTTAAAACAACACTAGCTTGTTTATTTAAAGCAGCAATTTCTTTTGTCCAAACAGTTTCACCTAATTCAGATAGACACAGTTCATCCATCCAATCTGGTATAGATTCTCTATATTTTCTAGTTTTAGATAATTCAGCAAAACGTCCTTTTATTCTTCTTTCTGGTACGTCTCCTATTTGATTCCAATCAGGTAGAGGTATGCCTCTTAAAATACACCAAACAGAAAATAATCTCCAAATATTATCTCTGTCAAAAGGTGCTTTTACTTCAGCAATTTCCGCATATAATCTGTTCCAACGTACAATATCGTATATGGTCTCTGCAACAAATTTACGGTCTCTAGCTCCCCATCGTTTGTCTCTTTTTAAGGCCTTTTCTACAGCTTTATCTGCATAGGCGCCTTCATTAAAAATATCTCTAATACTATCTATTACAGCAAACGTTAAATTTCTATGTAATCTCATAAAATTAAATTGGGTGCAAATATAGCTTAAAATATAGATTAACGACTAGTTCTTAATCGATTAAAATAGGC
>CAJWAC010000105.1 GCA_913020555.1 uncultured Polaribacter sp.
CCATTCATGTATAAGCTAGTTAATAAAGTCACAGAAAAATATGATGATATATATCCAAGCCTTAAAGTTCAGCAAGAATATATTGAATCTATAATTAAAGATGAAGAAAAAGGATTTTTAAAAACTTTAAATCAAGGCTTAAGTTTAATTAATGAATTAATTAACTCAAATCCAATTGATAAAATAATTAAAGGAGATACTGCTTTTAAACTTTATGACACCTTTGGATTTCCAATTGATTTAACATCATTAATAGCAGGAGAAAATAATTTTAAGGTTGATTTAGATGGTTTTAATGAAAATATGAAAATTCAAAAAAACAGATCTAAGTCAGTTAAAAATGATGAAGTATCAGATTGGATTACTGTAAATGAGAAATTATCATCCAGCAAATTTATGGGATATGATAAGGATGAAATTGAAGGAAAAATCTTTAAGTATAGAGAGTGTAAAACAGATCAAAATAAAATTAACTTTCATATTGTTTCAGATAAGACAACTTTTTATCCTGAAGGTGGAGGACAAATTGGTGATTCAGGACAAATCATAATTGGGGATAATATAATTCAAGTCAAAAACACATTTAAAGAGGGAGGGGAAATAATACACTTAACAGATACTCTTCCAAATGATTTAAACTCTTCAGTGAAATTTAAAATTGATAAAAACAGAAGGTCTTATATTGAATCAAATCATACTTCTACTCACTTATTAAATCTAGCATTAAGAAATATTTTAGGTAATCATGTAGAGCAAAGAGGTTCAATGATTTCCGATAAAATGTTTAGGTTTGACTTTTCCCATCAAAATAAGATTACTGACTCAGAATTAATTAGTATAAATAACTTTGTAAATGAAAAGATTACTGAGTCTATAGATATTATAGAGAATAGAGAAGAAGACTATGATACAGCAATTAAAAATGGGGCTATAGGATTATTTACAGAAAAGTATGAAGATAAAGTAAGAACGATAAAATATAATGATTCATATGAATTAGAAAAAAACTTGTATGTATTCCCAGAAGAATTTGACCCCAAAGTTCTAGATGCCTTTTATAAGGACCCTGTTAAACATGCTTTCACAGCACAAATTGAATTTTTGAATGCCAGGCTTAAAAGACAAAGTAAAATTCAAAAAGTTAGTGGCATTGTGCTAGAAGATAGAACCATTTATGAAGATGCGCATATTTTTGCACCCAACTTACATGCCATGGGGTTAATGACAAATAGAGATTTTAATAACTACAGCTCCTTATTTGAATTGATGGAAAACTTGGTTTCACCTCCAGATTTATTAATTTATTTAAGAGCAGATATTTCTACTTTAGTTGGTCAAATTCATAAGCGTGGTAGAGATTATGAAAACTCTATAAGTATTGAATATTTAAGCAGATTAAACGAAAGATATGAGGCTTGGATTTCTGAATATACAAAAGGTAAATTATTAATAATAGATGTTGATAATTTAGATTTTGTTACAAATCAAGAGGACTTGGGTTATATCATAGATAGAATAGATTCACAAATAAATGGATTATTTTAGATTTTAAAGCTTAAATCATAAATATATATAATGAAAGAGACCGTTAAAAACGGTCTCTTTTTTTGTGATTACTCACTCATGATAGTCAGTCCCCCAACTTTCCATCAAATTTTGGTGCTATTAATATGCACTTCTATTCTTTTATTTGAAAACTAACGTCGATTCATTTAATTGAAACAGACGATGTAATACTTTATTAATTCTTCAATATTTCTATTTTTAAGAGATTCTTAAAAAAATATTAAAATTTTGTTATTTTGATGTAAATATAGTAGATAAATTTCAACTAATCAAATCTTTGATAATATCTAACCATTTAAGAGTCGTAACATCTACCGCAATTAAGTTTGAACATAAAATATTAATCACAAAATATTTTTTTACTTTTTTGTAACATTTTTAGAAAACTCAACGTATAAAGAGATGTAGCAATACATTAATCCTTTAAAAAGTCATAGAGAATTAGATGAGACAACTTAAAATTACAAAGCAAGTTACTAATAGAGAAACTGCATCGTTAGACAAATATTTACAAGAAATTGGTAAAGTAGACTTAATTACTGCTGATGAAGAAGTAGAATTGGCACAGCTTATAAAAGCTGGTGACCAAAGAGCACTAGAAAAATTAACGAAGGCAAACTTAAGATTTGTTGTTTCTGTGGCAAAACAATATCAAAACCAAGGATTAACTTTACCCGATTTGATTAATGAAGGAAATTTAGGACTAATAAAGGCAGCAAAACGTTTTGATGAAACTAGAGGTTTTAAATTTATTTCTTATGCTGTATGGTGGATTCGTCAATCTATCTTGCAAGCTTTAGCAGAACAATCTAGAATTGTGCGTTTGCCATTGAACAAAATTGGTTCTATAAATAAAATCAATAAAATGTATGCTTTCTTAGAGCAAGAAAACGAGCGACCACCAAGCCCTGAGGAAATTGCTAAGAAACTAGACATGACGGTAAATGATGTAAAAGAATCTATGAAAAATTCTGGACGTCATGTATCCATGGATGCTCCTTTAATTGAAGGTGAAGATTCAAATTTGTATGATGTTTTAAACTCTGGTGAATCTCCAAATCCTGATCGTGTTTTATTACATGAGTCTTTAAGAATTGAAATAAATAGAGCTTTAGAAACTTTAACTCCAAGAGAAGCCGATGTTGTAAAATTATATTTTGGTTTAGGTGAACACCAACCAATGACTTTAGAGGAAATTGGAGAAACTTTCGATTTAACTCGTGAACGTGTTCGCCAAATTAAAGAGAAAGCAATTCGTAGATTAAAACACACTTCTAGAAGTAAGATTTTAATGACTTATTTAGGATAAAAACGATAAATAAAATTATAAAAAACTCTCGAAATTATTTCGAGAGTTTTTTGTTTTATATCCCTATTTTTGCATCAACAAAAAAACACAACTTTATAAAAATGAGTAATTTAATTGCACCTTCAATTTTAGCAGCAGATTTTGCTAATTTACAAAGAGATATAGAAATGGTAAATAATAGCAATGCTGATTGGTTTCACATTGATATTATGGATGGTGTTTTTGTACCTAACATTTCTTTTGGAATGCCAGTTTTAAAAGCGATAAAAAAACACGCAAAAAAAACAATTGATGTGCATTTAATGATTGTAAATCCAGATCAATACATTCAGACATTTGCAGATTTAGGTGCAGATATTTTAACAGTTCATTACGAGGCTTGCACCCATTTACACAGAACCATCCAAGCTATCAAAGCAACAGGAATGAAAGCTGGTGTGGCTTTGAATCCGCATACACCAATTGCTGTTTTAGAAGATATTATTGTAGATTTAGATTTGGTTTGTATTATGAGCGTAAATCCAGGTTTTGGAGGACAATCTTTTATAGAAAATACATATAAAAAAGTAAGTCAATTGAAACATTTAATTGAATTTACAACATCTAATTGTCAGATAGAAATAGATGGTGGTGTAACCAATAAAAATGCAAATGCTTTAATAGAAGCAGGAGCAAATGTTTTAGTTGCTGGTAGTTTTGTTTTTGGTGCTGATAACCCAACAACAACTATTGCAGATTTAAAAGATATTATAGGATAAATTGTATGCAATTGTTGACATAGAAACTACAGGAAATGGATATAAAGGTCAAAAAATAACTGAAATATCTATTTTTGTTTTCGATGGTAAAAAAATTGTAAATGAATTTACGTCTCTCGTAAATCCGGAGCAAAATATCCCTCCTTTTATTACAAATCTTACTGGCATTACAAATGCAATGCTTAGGCATGCTCCTAAGTTTTATGAAATTGCTAAAAAAGTTCAAGAAATAACAGCAGAGACTATTTTTGTTGCTCATAATGTAAACTTCGACTATAATATCATTAAAGATGAATTTAAAAATTTAGGATTCGATTTTAAACGTAAAAAACTATGTACAGTGCGTTTATCAAGAAAAATAATTCCAGGTTTATCTTCTTATAGTTTAGGTAATATTTGTGCTGATGAAAATATTCCTATTAACGGAAGACACAGAGCAAAAGGTGATGCTGAAGCTACCACAGAGTTATTCAGAAGATTAATAGAACGAGATAATAATTTCATAATTAATTCTTTTTTAAACTCACGTTCTAGAGAAGCTACGTTACCCCCACTTTTAGACAAAAGAGTAGTTGATAATTTACCTGAAACTTTTGGTGTATATTATTTTAAAAATTCAGCTAAAGAAATCATTTATGTTGGAAAAGCAAATAATATTAAACAAAGAGTAATTAGTCATTTTTACGATAAAAAGAAAAAAGAACGTGAAATGTGTTTAGAAATTGCACATATTTCGTATTCAGAAACGGGTAGTGAATTATTAGCTTTATTACTTGAATCTTCAGAAATAAAAAATCAATATCCTAAATATAATCGTGCTCAAAAAAATAAAAAAGAAGCTTTTGGACTGTTTTCGTATGAAGACCAAAAGGGAATTATTCATTTAGCTTTTAATAGAATAAAAATTGCACCTAACCCAATACATAGTTTTTACTCATTAGCAGAATGTAGAAATTTTATAGAAAAATTATGTGTAGAATTTAATCTTTGCCCAAAATACTGCCATTTACAAACTAATATTGGGAGATGTTTCCATCATCAAATTAAAGAATGTAAAGGCATTTGTTCTGACTTAGAAACTGCTAAAAACTACAATGAGCGCGTTTTAAAAGCTATAAATTCTATTGGTTTAGCTTTAGAAAATATAGTAATAAAAGAAAATGGTAGGTTCGAAAATGAAATCGGTTTTGCCCTAATTTTAGGAGGCACATATCAAGGCTTTGGTTACATTGATAAAGCCTTAGATTCAGAACTTATAAATGCTGAAGACTATCAATTGTATGTTCAACCAAAAAGAGATAATAGAGATGTACAGAAGATACTTACTGCTTATTTAAGAAAGCAAAAGGAACGTTTAAAAACCTAGAAAATGAAAAAATCAGATTATAAAATTCATATTGTTGGTGCCGGAATTAGTGGGTTAATTGCGGCTCAAATATTAGAAAATTTCGGATATCAACCTACTATTATAGAAGCTACTGATAAAGTTGGGGGACGTGTAAAATCTGATATTGTTAATGATTATATTTTAGATCACGGATTTCAAGTACTGTTAAGTTCTTATCCTGCTGCTCAAAAATATTTAGATTATGAAAAATTAGAATTGCAAGAATTATTACCAGGCGCAACCATTTTTAAGGATGAAAAACAACAAACTATTGGAGACCCTTTGCGAAATTTATCTTTACTTTTTCCAACCCTACTAGCTTCTGTTGGTAATTTTTCTGATAAAACCAAAATCCTTAAACTCAACGCAGTTTTAAAGAAAAAAAATATTAGTAATATTTTTAAAGAGGATGAAAAAACTACACTTCAATATTTGAAGGACTTTGGGTTTTCTGAAGCTATAATTAATGATTTTTTCAAACCTTTTTTTACTGGAATTTTCTTAGAAAATAAACTTGATACTTCCAGTAGGATGTTTGAATTTGTATATAAAATGTTTGGAGATGGATTAGCAGTTTTGCCAAAAAACGGAATTCAAGCAATTCCAAATCAATTAAAACACAATTTAAAAAACACCACATTCATTTTTAATTCATCAGTAAAAAATGTTTTGGGTAATAAGATTATTTTAAAAGATAATTCTGAAATAAAAACACATATTACTATTATTGCAACAGAAGCTAGTCATTTAATTTCAAACTTAAAAAACCAAGAAACCGAGTGGAAAAGTTGTCATACTTTATATTTTGAAACTAATAAAAGAGTCATTCAAAAACCTTTAATAGGCTTAGTTACTGATAAAGATGCCTTGATAAATAATATTTTTTATCATAACAGTATTAAAACCTCTACAAAAGGTGCTAAAGAATTACTATCTGCAACTGTTGTTAAAGATCACAAATTATCTGAATTAAATTTAGTTTTAAGAGTAACCGAAGATTTGAAAAAGTTTTGTGGTATTGAAGTGAAAAAGTTTCTAAAACATTATCACATTAAAAAAGCATTACCCAGTTTAAGTAATTTACAGTATGAAATTTCAAGTTCTGAGACCAAATTAAAATCTACCATATTTTTAGCGGGTGATATCTTATTAAATGGTTCTTTAAATGCTGCTATGATTTCTGGAGAAAGAGCCGCTTTAGGTGTAATTCAAACTTTAGAAGATGGTTTAATTGTAGATGAATTAACTTCTGAATATAGCTGATAAAATAAAAATAATGTGACGTCCTGAAATAGCGTTACAGAATTAATTTTCTAAAGGTAGTGATTTTTCATCACTGCCTTTTTTCTTTTTGTATGATTTTCTTTTCATTGATTTTTGTTGATGCATTTGGTTAGGAGTTAGCATATAATTAGACAAATGAGGTCTATAATTATTATATATTTCAATAGAATTATGCACCAATTTTCT
>CAJWAC010000106.1 GCA_913020555.1 uncultured Polaribacter sp.
GCCTCCGCAGCCATTAACAAAATATCTGCAAAACGCATAATATGGTAATTTATACCAGATAATTGTTGCCCCCAAGGGCCAGTTCCTTGGTTGTCACTTTCGCCATTCCAGTATACATTCTTCTTTGGTAAATAAGGTCCTGAAATGTCTCCAAAACCAGCACGAATCCAATCTTTACCAACATGAAGACCATAACCATTATAGTCAATACCTCTTCTACCTACTGTATAATCTGCACGAGGATCTAAAGAGCCTGAAAAAAGGGTAAAACTATCAGAGGAAGCAAGACCATAATCGCTTGTTACATCCGTTTGATTATAGCTGTCTAATAAAGGTAAACCAGATCCATTCGTTTGAAAAGCATTTAGCAAATCTTGAGTAGGCTGGTAAAAACCACAACAAGAGCCAAAAGGTCCTGGGTTAGGAAAGTTTAAAGCTCCTCCTGAGTTTCCATTAAAACTTTGCGCACCGTCAGCAGCAAATTGAATAGAAAACACAGACTCAACACTATTGTCTCCTGCCAATCTAAAATTGTCAACATAGTTTGGCGTTAAATCATAAGGACCGTTGTTTACCACATCATTTAATAAGGTTGCCGCGTCTGACCACTTGGATTGATATAGGTATGTTTTTCCAAGAAAAGCTTTTGCAGTCCAAGAAGTTGGTCTTCCATATTCAGGTTGGCTGTTAGGTAGATTATCTACCGCATACTGAAAATCTGCTTCAATCTTATCCCATATTGGTCCAGGATTTGGCTGATTAAATTGTGTGTTTGCATAATTTTCTTCTGAAATATAAGGCACATTTCCCCACATTTTTTGCAATTCAAAATTAAAGTGAGCTCTTAAGAATCGAGCCTCTGCTAATTGTGCTGAGAAATCTCCTTCTTCAATGGAATTGATTAGGGCAATAACAGCATTGGCTCTATTAACCCCAGCAAAAATAACACTCCATTTTCCTAAGAAAAATCCATTTCCTGTTCCCCAGCTCATCAACTCAATAGTAGCTAAATCTGGTTGGTCATCGTCCGTACTTCCTTTATGAGCATCGTCTGCCAATACATCCATAATCCAATTGTCTCCGGATATAGCCCATTCATTACCCAGAGCCGATTGACGTTGACCATCCAATGCAGAATAAGCTCCTGTTAACATAAGGTTTACACCGGTTTCGTTTTTAAGTGATTCATCACTTAATACCCCAACAGCAGGGGAGTCTGTAAAGTCTTCACTACATGCCATAATTCCTAGAATTACTGTAGCTACTATAAAAAATATTTTTTTTGTAATTTTCATTGTTTTAAAATTTTATGTTTACTCCCAAAGAAAATACTTTTGAAATGGGATATAATCTACTATCAATACCTAAACTTAGGTTTTCTCCGGCTGAAACCTCTGGGTCAAAGCCCGTATAATCTGTAATTGTAAACAAATTGGAGCCTTGTGCGTAAAGTCTTATGGATTCTAAACCTACTTTGCTAGTTGAAGAATTTGGAATGGTATATCCAATCTGTAAATTCTTTAATCTAAAAAAGGAACCGTCCTCTACAAAATAGGAGTTAGAAGATACCTCTTCTAGAGGGTACCCTGCAGATAGTGCAGGAACACTTGTATTCGTATTTGAAGGTGTCCATGCATTCAATACTCTTGTACTTCTGTTTCCATTAAAAAATAATCCAAAATCAGTAAATACTTTATTATAGTTGTACAATTCATTTCCTTGAGAACCATTAAAGAATATCTGAGCATCAAAGCCTTTGTACTTTAAATTTATATTAATACCATACACAAAATCTGGGTGTGGGGAACCAATTTTTGTTTTATCACTGTCATTAACAATACCATCTCCATTTACGTCTGCAAAGACCATACGTCCGTTGCTGTCCAATCCTGTAACCTTACGTCCGTAAAAATACGACATTTCTTCTCCAACTTCAGTTCTTGTTACGGCTCCATTTCTTAAATCTCCTCTACCAGCTCTAGGAACATCGTTTACTAACTCTGTAATCTCATTTTTATAATGAGATAGGTTTGTACTAACACTAAAAGAAAAATCTTCAGAAATTTGATCTCCATAACTTGCAGATAAATCAAAACCAGTATTTTTTGCACTTCCTAAATTCACAAAAGGAGCGTCTGCATCAATTCCTGTAGTGGGGTTTATAAAAAGATCTGGCACAATAAAGTCGTTGGTATTTATAATATAGTATTCCCATGACAAATTTAACTTGCTGTCTAAGAAATCTGCTTCAAAACCGATATTAAAGGTTTCTGAAGTTTCCCATTTTAAATCTGGATTACCAATTCTAGATAATTTTGCCCCTGTAGCAATGCTTGCTGCATTTCCGTTGAATGCATAATTGGCAAGATTAGGACTTAAGTCGTTTGTATTACTTATAAGATTACCTCCTGGTAAGGTTTGGTTTCCAAGTTCTCCCCAAGACCCTTTGATTTTTAGTCGATCCACAAAAGAGTCTGAATTCCAAAAGTCTTCATTACTGACTATCCATCCTGCAGTAAAGGATGGAAAAATACCCGACTGATTGTCTCCTCTAAATCTTGATGTGGTATCTCTACGCAAGGTAGCAGTAAGAAAATAATTGCCTTTGTAACTGTAATTTACGGTTCCAAAAATAGACCATAACGAATCCCAACCATTAAAAGCATAGTCAATATTAGGTGTTCCTTGACCGTTAAATATCGTATAAAAATCTGTGGTTTCAAATAAGTAATCTGTATTGGTAATTCCTCTTCCTTTACCTTCATTTTTTAAAGATTCAAATCCTAACAACGCATTCACACTGTGATCTCCAAAAGTTTTTTTATAGTTTAAGGTATTTGTCCAAATCCAATTATAAAAGGTTTGATCTTGTTCATTTAAAGAGTTTACAGCAATTGGCTCGCCATGTTCTGGGTCTAAGGCTGTAAATGATTGACTATCAAATGTATTATATCCGCCTCCAAGAACCGTTTTAAAGGTTAACTCATTCATTATTTTATAGGACAAGTAAACATCTCCTGTGATGTCTTGGCGCTTGTTATAGTTGTTTCTAGCTCTGTATAATTGTGCAAGAGGGTTACGAGTATTCCCTAAATCCGTACCCGCTACTCCAGCAAAATTGCCCAAATCATCTCTTACAGGTAATAAAGGAGTCATTCTAAAGGAATTCTCTATCGCTTCATCTGCTCCTGTATTGGTGTCCGAAAAAGAGATATTCAGATGTTCTCCAATGATTAATTTTTCTCCTACTTTAAATTCAGAATTTAATCGAGTACCTACTCTTTTATAGCCTGTGTAGTCTAAAATTCCATCTCTATTCAAATAATTTACGGAGAGATAATATTTCCCATTCTTATTTCCATTTTGAACAGAAAGAGATACGCTGTTTGTACTTGCTTTTCGGGTGATTGCATCTAACCAATTTGTTCCTCCAGGAGAAACAGATGCAGAAAAATCACCAGGGTTACTATAGGTAATAGGGTTGTAGGATACAACTCTTCTGTATCCTTGAATTGTTGAGGGAACAGTATAAGTTCCAGAACCTGTGGGATCGTACTGCCCATGTGACAATGCGGCACCTGATAGCCCGTCATTTAATCTGCTTTGAAGCAATACCTGTGCATGTTGTTCCGCATTTAAATTAGTTGGCGAATTTGCAATGTCTGAGAATCCAGTATACATGTCTAATGAAACTTTTGCTTTATCCATACCATAGCCTCCGCCATTGGTAGTAATAATAACAACTCCATTAGAAGCTCTAGCTCCATAAATGGCAGCTGCACCATCTTTAAGAACATTCATTTGTTTTATATCTGCAGGGTTTAAGTTGTTTAAAATGTTTGCGTCATCCGTCTGTACACCATCTATTATATACAGAGGGTCTGTGCTGTTTATGGTACCAAAACCCCTAATGACAACTCTTGGAGCCGCTCCAGGAGATCCATTATTTACAATGGTAACACCACTTACTCTACCTTGCAATGCCTCTGCTGCATTTACTACAGGTACTTTTAATGCTTCGTTTACATCAACAGAGGATACAGATCCTGTAATATCTCCTCTTGTTTGAGAGATATATCCTACAACGACTACTTCATTCAACGACGTTGCATCTTCATTTAAAATCACATTAATTACATTACTGGCTCCTACAGTTTTTTCTTCTGTTTTAAAGCCTAAGTAACTGAATACTAAAACATCTCCTGCTTTTGCTTTGATAGTGAATTTTCCATCAAAATCTGTTTCTACACCTATTGAAGTGCCTTTGACATTAACACTTACACCTGGTAAAACACCGTCGGCGGCAGAAACAACACCTGTAACGGTTTGTCCATAAATAATATTACCCACCAATAGTAACATAGGTAATATTAATTTTTTCAGTAAACTTTTTTTCATTTAGATTTGGTTTAAATTAATTTTGAATTTGATAAAATAGTATTTTGAGTAAAAAAGTCATCTCTTAAAAATTAGTAATAGCTAGTATTATAAATATAATCATAATACCAATGATTAACAATTCATAAACTAAACTTCTTTTTTGGTTTTTATTCGATTTATTTTTTTTCAAGGACTTCGATTCTATCTAAAATATTTAACACGAAATTAACAACAGACTATGCTTTATAGTACAAATTAATGAACGGACTTTACTACAATTGTAGCATACTTCACTGTATGCAACTTTTGTTTCATTAAAGGGCAACATTCATTGCTTTTAATTTATTTTAAAAGGTTAAATATTTATTAAAAATAATACTGTTATTTTGGATATCTATTTCTTTAAGGAAATTTTCAAATTGAATTTTAATACAATTTAAAAAGAACAAGAGAACAATTCGTACTCCAATTTATCATAAAGAGAAACAAAACCTTGGTGGTGTTATTAAGCATGCAGATAGAATGGAAGGAAGGTTAGAATATCAACATTACGACACAGCATCACCATCCACTCCAAAATAATTTCTAAATGGGCTTTTAAGTGTATAAGTTTTTAAGGTATTAAAAATGCACCATGACTAATTAATTCGTAATGATGCTAAAGGAATATCTAATGAATCTTTTGCATTTACCTATGGTAACAATTACAAGTCTGCTTTAAAAGACTTCAAAAATTTAAACGGCGCAATATCAATGTTGCCAAAATGGTCTTTAGGAAATTGATTTTTTCGTTTTAAGCTATTAAAATATATTAATTATAAAGCCATTGTAACTAGATTTAGAGAAGAAAAAATGCCAATAGACGTAATTGTACCTGATATAAATTGGTTGGTACTGCACACGTTTCGATGAGCATAATTGTACCTTATATGAAAGAGTTTCTTTCTTGAACGAATAATAATGACATACATGTGGCTTTAATCATCACCCAGGAGTATTGATACCAAACGATGCTAGGCATCAAATTTTTGTAAGAAAAACAGGTCTAAATATTAAGGTGTTAGTAGAAAAAATAGATTCTAATTATCAACACTCTAAAAAAATATCTGATCACAAAAAAAAAGGGAAAGTTTGATTTCTCAACTTCCCCTTGCGGAATTCAAAATAAATAATTAACTCAAATTTATCTTTGTAAAGTTCTAAATATTCAAATCAGGCACTTCTTTATTTATTACTTTTAATTTTAAGATTAGTTCAATTTTTATCAATTAAATTATTTTACACAATCTTTATTAATTAAGAGTTCATAAGCTAAGCTTCTTTTGATTTTATGTATTCAATTTAATTTTTAAAGTACTTTGAATGTTAAATATTATTTTCTAATATAACAACAATTTGAACGAAGGAATAACACTTATTGAAACAGGTCCTGGACTAGAATATACGGAAAAAGAAACTTTCAGACCACAGACGGCGACTATAAATGGCTCGACTCCTCTTCAAATTAATGCTATTTCAATTTATTACAACCAAAATATTCATAGTAGGATTTTACTTGTTTTTAAAGAGAAGTCAGGGGGAAATGATTTAATTGCAGATGAAGTGTCTATTAATTTTTACCCTGACGCCAATTTTACATGTCTGACAGCTAATGATTGCAGTGTACCTATCCCTTCTCTAGGATTAGACTCATGGAAAAGAACTTATTACAGAATGAGCATTGAGCAAGAACTGGCATTTATGGGAAAGCTACTTACAAATCAAATTAAAAGCTCAGCAGGTCATCTTGTAGATGAACTTGATAATATAAGT
>CAJWAC010000107.1 GCA_913020555.1 uncultured Polaribacter sp.
ATATTATAACCTGCAAAAGGAACCATTTTTGCCCCTAATTTTTCGTGAATTTGATGTAAAGCAATATCTTTCATTATAAAAATTTTAGTGATTTTATTAAATAAATTGTTTAAAGCCTCAATATTGAATGAACTTCAGTATATCTTTATTTTTTGGCTAAATTATTGAAAAATTCGCAATATACAATCGCTAATATTCTGTTAAAACATGCTATTAAAAAAATATTAATACTAAATTTGAATCATCATCTATTAATTTAATTTTAATGAGAATTTTGAAATTTATAATTTTAGTGTACTTAATGTCTTTTGTAGACGTATTTTCGCAAATACCATCAGACTTTATATCAAAAGAATTCCATAAAGAAAGACGCAGTATTTTGCGCTCCAAAATGCCTAAGAATTCGTTAATTGTGGTTTTTTCAAATCCTATCAGAAATAGAGCGAATGATGTAGATTATGTTTTTCATCAAAATCCAAATTTTTACTATTTAACAGGTTATAGAGAACCAAATGGAGTGTTAGTTTTGTTTTCTGATAATCAAACTGATGCAGAAGGTAATATATATAACGAAATCTTATACGTTCAAAAGAGAGACTCAAAAGCAGAACTATGGAATGGAAAACGTTTGGGTGTTGAAGGTGCAAAAAGAGAACTTGGCTTTGCTGTAGTAAAGAATAATTCTGAATTTTTATCCTCAAATTTAAATTTTAGAAACTTTAATAAAATATTTATTGAAAAGTTTAATGACGATTATAGAAATTTAAATGGAGTAGATATTTTCGATTTGATAAAATCATTTAAAATAAGAGCAGCATATGATCCTTCTCTATACCTGTCAGAAATGATAAAATATGCCTACAGTAATGTTGCAGAAGCTCCAATTGAAAGCAGTGCGAATGTCATTCGTATTATTGATAGAATGGCTAAAAGTTCTATGGAAGTTAAAAACAATGAATTATTAAACAAATATAAATCAGCAGAAAATGATGAATTAAGAAAAGAAATCAAGAAAAAAATATCTTTTGCATTAAAGCCAAAAACAAATATTGATTTAACTTTTTTATCATCAAATATGGCTACAATGCGGGAGGTGAAAACTAATGCAGAACTAGTTTTATTAACCAAGGCCATTCGAATTTCAGCTATAGGTCAGAATGAAGTAATGAAAGCTATGAAACCGCATATGTCTGAAACAGAGTTGCAAGGAATTCACGAATTTGTTTATAAGAAGTATGGCGCTGAATACGAAGGTTACCCGTCAATTGTAGGTGCAGGAAACAATGGTTGTATTTTACATTACATAGAAAACAATAAGACTAAAGTTGGCAATGATTTGGTTTTAATGGATTTAGGTGCTGAATATAGAGGATACACAGCAGATGTTACCAGAACAATACCTGCAAATGGAAAGTTTACCAAAGAACAAAAACTAATATATGATCTAGTTTATAAGGCTCAAGAAGCAGGAATAGCTTTATATACTAAAGGAACAAGCATGGGCGCTCCAAATCAGTTAGCTAGAAAAATAATTAACGAGGGATTATTTGAATTGGGAATTATTAAATCTGTGGATGAAAGACATAATTATTTGCCTCATGGCACTTTACATCATATTGGTTTAGATGTTCATGACCCAGGAAATTACAGAAATTTCGAAAAAAATATGGTAGTTACAATGGAACCCGGAATTTATATTCCAGAAGGAAGTTCTTGTGATAAAAAATGGTGGGGAATAGCCGTAAGAATTGAAGATGATATTTTAGTTACGGATGGTTTACCAGTAAATCTTTCTGCAGAATCTCCAAGAAAATCTGATGAAATTGAAAAAATGATGTCAAAACCAAGCGTTTTGAATGATTTTATTTTACCAGATTTAGATTAATTGTATTTATAATAAGCATAAAAAATGATGAATAAAAAACTAGGAATAAATACTACTTGCGTTCACGTTGGTGAAGTAGAAGATAAACAATTTAAAGGAGCCGTTTCTCCTATTTATATGTCTACTTCTTATGCATTTAGTAACGTAGATGTAAAACGCTATCCACGTTATTATAATACTCCAAATCAAGAAATGTTATGTAAAAAAATTGCAGCACTCGAAAATACTGAAGATGCAATGATTTTCAGTTCAGGCATGGCTGCTATTTCATCAGCAATGTTAGCTTTTTTAAAAAGAGGAGATCACGTTGTCATTCAACAAGTAATTTATGGAGGAACCTATAATTTTATTGTATCAGAGTTTGATAAATATGGAATTGAATATTCATTTACAGAGTCTGATAAAGCGAGCGACTTTGTTCCCTTAATTAAAGAAAATACCAAGATTTTTTATATTGAAACACCCTCAAATCCGTTACTAGGGATTACTGATATGAAAGCTATTGCTGATGTTGCTAAAGAAAGAAAAATTTTAACAATGATTGATAACACTTTTGCATCACCTATTAATCAAAATCCTTATAATTTTGGGATTGATATTATTATACACTCTGCTACAAAATACATGGGCGGACATTCTGATATTTCTGCAGGTGCTGTTGCTGCTTCACAAGAGCATATTGAACAGATTTGGAAAACAGCTATAAATTTAGGCGGAAACTTAAGCGATCAAACCGTTTGGTTATTAGAAAGGAGTTTAAAAACTTTGAATTTACGTGTTAAAGAACAAACTAAAAATGCACATATTATGGCTGGGTATTTAGAGCAAAGCAATGATATTGATAAAGTGTATTATCCAGGTTTAGAAAGTCATCCACAATATGAAGTTGCAAAAAACCAAATGAAAGGTTTTGGGGCAATGTTATCTTTTGAGTTAAAAAAGGGAATCGATGCAATGGATTTTCAAAATAATTTAAGTTTGATAAAACCGTCAATGAGTTTAGCAGGTTTGGAGAGTACAACTGTAAGTCCAACCCAGACTACACATGCTTTACTAAGTGAGCAAGAACGTTTGGAAAGAGGAATCAAAGATGGTTTAATTCGTTTTTCTGTAGGAATTGAAGAACCAGAAGATTTGATTGCTGATATTGAACAAGCTATTAAAAAAGTAAAAAAATGAAATTAGATATTTTAGCATTTGGTGCACATCCAGATGATGTGGAATTAGGTTGTGGGGCTACAATTGCAAAAGAAATTGCTTTAGGGAAAAAAGTAGGTATTGTAGATTTGACTAGGGGTGAATTAGGAACTCGTGGTTCTGCTGATTTAAGAGATATTGAAGCAAAAAATGCTGCTAAAATTTTAGGCGTTACTGTTCGAGAAAATTTAGCTTTTGCTGATGGTTTTTTTACGAATGACAAAACACATCAATTAGAAATCATAAAAATGATTCGTAAATATCAGCCTGAAATTGTTTTATGTAATGCTATTGATGATAGACATATAGATCATCCTAAAGGAAGTAGTTTAGTTTCTAACGCTTGTTTTTTGAGTGGATTGATAAAAATTGATACTAATGTAAAAGGTAAACAACAAGAAAAGTGGAGGCCCAAAAAAGTATATCATTATATACAATGGAAAAATATAGAACCAGATTTTGTTGTTGATGTAACTGGTTATGTAGACAAAAAGAAAAAAGCTGTATTGTCTTATGCCTCGCAATTTTTTGATCCTAAAAGTAATGAGCCAGAAACTCCAATAACTAGTAAAAATTTTATTGATAGTATAGATTATAGGGCAAGAGATTTGGGTAGATTAATTGGTGTAGATTTCGCAGAAGGTTTTACTTCAGAACGTTACGTTGCAGTAGAAAATTTAGATAAATTAATTTAATTTTTTCTTTTTTAAAGTTAAAAAAATATATAGATTTGCACCCTTAGCAAACATGGTGGTTGTAGCTCAGTTGGTTAGAGCGTCGGTTTGTGGTACCGAAAGTCGTGGGTTCGAGCCCCATCTTCCACCCAAAATTAACTATTTAAAAGCCTATTATTTTAATAATAGGCTTTTTTAATGAATTTCCATCCACTTTTATTTCCCTGAACTTTATTTTTTAAGAACTTATCTTTTATTTATTCTATTTCTAAAGACCTTATCAAAACTTAAAAGTTATATACATTATATAATTTTCTCATCAAATAATTTAAGTACATTACTATAAATTTTGTGGTTTTTTCCATTTCCGGAAATAGTTGTAAACCAACTTTACTAAAAATCCATTACAATATTGGTTTTTTAAAAAATTATGCTTTTAAAGCATTTATAATCTCTGTTTTCTTCCTTGAGGAAACTGGTATATGAGATGAATCGCTCAACATTAAATAGCCTCCATCCATTTTTATAAATTCTTTGATGTATGTCTTATTTACCAAATGACTTTGATGAGTTCTAAGAAAATTACAGTCTTTAAGAATATCTGCATAGTATCTTAAAGTTTTTGAAACCAATATTCTAGTTTTATTTTTTAGGTAAAAGGTAGTATAATTATTATCAGATTTACATCTTATAATATCTTTGATTTCTACCACTATTATTTTTTCAGCTGTATGCAGAGATATTCTAGTAGGGGCGTTATTTGGTTCTGTAATTATTTGCTTAAGAACGTTAAGTTGTTCTATTTTGGGTTCTATTTGAACTTTTGCTTTTTCAATAGCATTATCTAATTCCTCTAAGGAATAAGGTTTTAAAATATAATCTATAGCAGCAAACTTAAAAGCTTTTACAGCATATTCATCGCTTGCAGTAATAAAAATCACTTTAGAGGTAAGAGAAGGTACGATTTCTAATATATCAAAACCAGTTCCATCTCCTAACATAATATCTAAAAATAGAATATCTGGTTTCTTTGTTTGTAGTAGTTTTGATGCTTGAACAACGCTTTCCGCCATTCCTATAATTTCTATTTCAGGATGATGTTCTTTAATGTCGCCAATTAATAATTCTAAAGCTTCTGGCATATCATCTACCACAAATGATGTAAATTTTTTCATAAACTACAATTTTTGATTTTAATAATCTGTCTTTAAAGGAATTCTAAATGAAACTTTTGTACCTTTTGTTATTTTATTTTCAATAATTTCATCAATTTTAAATAAACTTTTTGAATTTATCGCAAACAATCTTTCTCTTGCTATTTCTAAAGCAACAGACTTATGGTTAGTGGAAGTTTTCCTATTTATAGAATGATGAATTCCTATGCCGTTATCGATAATATTGCAATGTAAAAATCGATACTTTACATCAAAACTGATGTTGATTTCTCCTAAGTAACTCTTGTCAAAAGCATGCTGAATACAGTTCTCCACAAAAGGTTGAATTAACATAGTGGGAATTAAGATTTCTTCTACATCAATATTATTTAAATTAGTTGTTATATTATAACTGAAGGATTTAGAACTAATTCTTTGTTCTAATTCAATATAATTTTTCAAAAGCTTTATTTCCTCTGCTAAAGTAATTTCTTCTTTTCTAGAATTATTTAAAATACCTCTTAATAATACAGAAAATTGAGAAATGGTATTATTTAGATCTTTTTTGTTTCCATTATTTCCTAATGCTTTTATTCCATTTAAAACATTAAATATAAAATGAGGGTTCATCTGTAATTGCAATGCTTTTTGCTCTAGGGATAATAATCTATTTTCTAATTTAAGCTTGCTTATTTTTTTGTTACTTTTTAATTCTATTTTTTTTATGTAATAATGAACAGACACGTAACTAATTATTAAAAATGTAATAATAAGTATAAACACAAACCAAGGTTGTTTGTAAAAAGGAGCATCTATAGTAAAAGAGAAAGATTTTATTAGGCTTTTTTTATTACCTATTTTAGATTGCACTTCAAAATTATATTTACCTGGATTTAACTTTGGAAACTGAACTGTATTATTAGTTGACCAAGAAGAAAAATTACCATTTAAAGCATGTCTATACTTAATTTTTTTAGGATTTGTAATATTTATAGTTTTAAAAGAGAAAGCAAGATTCCTCTCATTATCTGATAGTTTTAACTTTTTAGAATTTAATAAACTGTCTACATTTTTATAATTTACTTGAAAATTTTCAAAATGAATAACGGGTTGATTGTTTACTAAGCTTTTAAAAGGAATTTTTCGTAAAGTATAAAAACCTTTATTTGATGCTAAATAAATCGTGTTTTGTCGATCTTTAAAAACACTAAAAATAGCGTTTGTACCTAATGAGTTGTATTTGTTAATTTTCTGTTTAAATGAAAAAGA
>CAJWAC010000108.1 GCA_913020555.1 uncultured Polaribacter sp.
AGATTACTATTGAATCAGGATACACACAGGCTCAGATTGATGATCGTAGGAATGTTATATCAAAAGTTTCTGAGTCCTATGGTTTTGATTCGGTATTTCAAGCTGAATTTCCTACTACTACACTTGATGTTGTACCTATGAAATCACTAGTTGAATATGTATCCACTATATTTAACAAAGTTAAACCAGATACAGTTTATATTCCATTTAATGGAGATGTTCATACAGATCATCAATACGTATTCGATGCTGTTTCAGCATGTGTAAAACCTTTTCGCTATCCATTTGTGAAAAGTGTTTTGGCATATCAAACTTTATCAGAAACTGAATATAATCTCCAACCAGGTAGTTGTGGTTTCAAGCCTAATGTTTGGGTGGATATTAGTGAGCACCTAGAACAAAAAATTAAAATTATGTGTATGTATTCCGGTGAGATGGGGAAACACCCGTTTCCAAGGAATGAAGAAAATTTAAGAGCGCAAGCAATGGTTGAAGGTGCTAGAGCAGGTAAGGATTTTGCGGAAGGATTTATTTTACTCCAAGAAATCAGATGAGTGTTTCCGCTAAAAATAATACAGTAGTTATAAGTACAGTCTATCCAGAAGTAGAGCCATACTTGTGTCGCTATCTTGACTCTCTAGAAGCACAAAGCAGCAACTCATTTGAATTACTTATAGCAAATGATGGCTACATTGGTTTGGAGGAAATACTTTCAAAGAGAGAATTACAATGGCATATATTAGAGGTAAGTAAAACAGTTTCAGAAAATCGCAGAGATTTAATTAACAAAGCTATCGAATATGGATATAGCAAGATTATTTTTTCTGATTGTGATGATGAGTTGTCATTCAATCGAGTCAATATTTTAAGTTCATTGCTTGATAGCTATGCTGTTGTTGTAAACGATCTCGATATTATTGATTCTTCTAATCAATTAATTGAAAAAAATTATCTTTCAAATCGTTTTATAGATGGTGAAAGTATTAATATCTCCAAGCTTCAATCTGGAAATATGATGGGGCTAACAAATACAGCTGCAACTGCTAATGTACTTAAAGGGTGTGTTGCACTTCAAAGAGGAGAGGCATTAGCATTTGATTGGTACCTATGGTCAACTGTTTTGTTGAATACAAAAGAAGCTGTTTTCACAAATAAGGCAACTACAAAATACAGGACCTATTCAAATAATGTGGCAGGACTTCCTCAGGCTATTAATAATAGAAATGTCTGTAAAGGACTAGAAGTAAAATATGAGTACTATAAATTAATGTCAGAGATAAAAGATGGTTATGATGAACTGGTTAATGAATTCAAGAATGATTGTAATAAAATAAGTGATGAAAATATTTTAAAATATATTTCTGCTCTTCAGGAAAGGAAAATTAATTATCCAGTATGGTGGGAACAAGTAAAATCTCCATTGGAGGTTGGTATCGTATGAAAATAAAGCTGAATGAAAAACATAGTGTCTCTAAAGATGATAGGCCATATATAATCGCCGAGATTGGTTCTAATCATAATGGTGATATGAATATTGCGCGAAATCTTATTGATGCAGCAAAAGAATCTGGCGCAGACTGTGTGAAATTTCAGTCATGGTCAAAGGAAACTATTTTCTCAAAAAAAACTTATGATGAAAATTATTTTTTATCAGATGATTACAGAGAAAGAAATGATTACACTTTAGAGAAAATTGTTGAAGAGTATTCAATTTCAGAAACTGAACTTCTTGAGATGAAAAAATATGCAAATAGTATAGGAATTGACTGTACCTCAACACCTTTTTCAAGGGCTGAGGTAGACTTTTTAGTTGATAAAATGCAGGCTGATTTTATTAAGATTGCATCAATGGATCTTAATAATTATCCTTTTCTTGATTATATAGCAAGAAAACAAAAACCTATTATTCTATCAACGGGTTTGAGCACATTGTCAGAAATTGATACTGCTATAAGGACGATTGAAGATGCAGGTAATGATCAAATTGTAATTTTACATTGCGTTGCAATTTATCCGACAAAAGACATGGACGTTAATCTTAGAAATATTGATACCCTTTCAAATCTTTATCCTTATCCTATTGGATTTTCAGATCATACGCTCGGAACTTATATTCCTCTTGCTGCAGTTGCTAAAGGGGCTTGTCTTATTGAGAAACATTTTACGCTTGATAAAGAAATGGAAGGTTGGGACCATAAAATATCTGCTACACCAGATGATATGAGAGTTATTGTTGAAGCTTCTCAAAGAGTACATGAGGCATTGGGGAAATCTAGAATTTCTCGAGTAGAGAATAAAGAACGTCTGGATTCATTTCGAAGAAGTATTGTCTCCGCAAAAGATATTAATAAAGGTGATGTTATTACAGAAGAGATGATTGATTTTAAGAGACCAGGAACTGGATTACCTCCTGAAGCGATGAGCTACATTATTGGTAAAAAAGCAAATCGTAATATTGCATATGATGAAATTATAAACTTTGAAGATTTTTGAGTTTAAATAGGTATTGTGTATATTTCGATGAAGACTGACTCTAATATCAAAAAACCTATCATTGTCCTTGGTGCAGGTGGACATGCCAAGGTTTTGATTGAAGCTTTGCGCTTATTGGAACGTGAAATAATTGGTATTACAGATCCTGCTATGCTTGATTCACCTGAATATTTTGGAGTTAAAGTTCTGGGTGATGATAGTCAAGTTTTTAACTATTCATCGAATGAAGTGGAATTGGTTAATGGTATCGGAGCAATGCCAGGAAATAACTTACGTCGTATGTTGAGCGAAAGCATGGAACAAAGAGGTTATAAATTTACAGAAGTTATTCATCCTTCTGCTGTGATTGCTAGTGATGTAGAAATTGGTAGCGGTGCGCAAATAATGGCGGGTGTAGTAATTCAACCAAGTGTGAGTGTAGGTCGCTCTTGTATAATTAACACTGGTGTTAATTTAGACCATGACTGTGTGATTCATGACGACTGTCATTTAGCACCAGGAGTAACGCTTAGCGGAAATATTGATATCGGCAAACGAACTCATATTGGTACAGGGGCTTCGATTATTCAAGGTATTACTGTTGGGAAAGACTGTGTTATTGCTGCGGGATCAGTTGTTTATAAAGATGTGCCTCTAAAAACCAAATATATCCAACAACGCCTTGTACAGTTAAAGGAATCATTTTAAACGTGCTAGCGATTATTCCAGCTCGAGGTGGTTCCAAAGGTGTTCCTAGAAAAAATATCAGAATGCTTGATGGAAAACCTCTAATTCATTGGTCAATAGAGGCTGCAATGAAAGCAGATAGTATAGATAGAGTAATTCTTTCAACTGATGATGATGAGATTGCTGAGGTATGCAAATCAACAGGTATTGAAATACCATTTATTCGACCTAAAGAATTAGCTATGGATGATTCGCTGGCTATTGATAACTATATTTATTCCATGAAAAGAATGTGCTGTGAGTTCGACTACAAGCAGGATGAGTTTGTTGTAGTTTTGCCTACGGTTCCCTTTCGTACTTCAGCAGACATAGATGCAGCAGTTGAACTGTTCTATAAAAAACAAGCTGATTCTGTAATCTCATGTACGCAACTTGAGCATCCTTTAGACTGGATATGTAATGTTGATACTAACGGTAAAATTTCTAGAGATAGTAAAACAAAAACAATAAATCTTATGAATCGGCAGGAGTCAAAACAAGGATATATACCGAATGGCGCAATATATGTAATGAAGCAAGCATTAATCACGAAAAACTATTCATACTATTCGGATAAAACGTACGCATATATTATGCCATCAGAACGCTCTATTGATATTGATACGGAATATGATTTCATGCAGGCCGAATATCAAGTTGAAAAGATGAAAGGAATAAACAAGTAAGGACTAGATTTTTTGTGCTGACAGTTTATAAATTACAAATGAAAACGATAAGAATAATACCCAGGATTGATGTGAAAGGACCAAATGTGGTTAAGGGAATTCATTTGGAAGGTTTGAGGGTGCTTGGGACACCTAATAGTTTTGCTAAATATTATTATGAGCAAGGTGCGGATGAAATTATTTACATGGATGTTGTTGCAAGTCTTTATGGGAGGAATAGCCTACTTGATGTCGTAAGTAAAACAGCAGAGGATGTTTTTATTCCTATTACAGTAGGTGGTGGATTACGGTCAATTGATGATATCTCAGCTGCATTGAAATCAGGTGCGGATAAGGTAAGCATTAATACGGCGGCAATTAATGATAATAAATTAATATCTCGTGCTGCTGACAAGTTCGGATCATCAACTATTGTTATCGCTATAGAAGCAATTAGACAAAGTAATGGAAGATATTATGCTTTTACAGATAATGGTCGAGAGCAAACAGGCATGGAAGTAGTAGAATGGGCTACTATAGTAGAGAAACTCGGTGCAGGAGAAATATTGCTTACATCAGTTGATGCAGAAGGTACGGGTAGTGGTGGTGACATTGAACTGATTAATTCAGTTGCGAATGAAGTTAATATTCCTATTATTGCACATGGTGGTGTTGGAAATATCGACCACGCTGTGGACATAGTTACATCCGCAAACACTAGTGCGATAGCATTGTCATCAATACTTCATTATGAAG
The DNA here is from genome assembly GCA_913020555.1 of uncultured Polaribacter sp. Lineage (GTDB taxonomy): Bacteria > Bacteroidota > Bacteroidia > Flavobacteriales > Flavobacteriaceae > Polaribacter. The sequence continues at coordinate 4,620 of CAJWAC010000108.1, forward strand.
CAATATCTAAAATTACAGCAAATAACCTTGATTTAGAAAGCGAAGGAAATAGAGAGTTTTTATCGTCAAACCGAGTTGTTAAAAATATTGATGTATGCTCAATTGAAATGATTAAACAAAAATTGTCGGAATGTGGCGTAGAAGTGAGATTGTAAATAGTTTGAAAAAAATTGCAATAATTGACTATGGGTCAGGAAATATATTTAGCGTCTCGCAGGCAATAAAAAAAATTGGGGGGCTTCCTGTAATTGCAAGTAGTGCAAAGCAGATTAATGATTCTGACGCGATATTACTTCCAGGAGTCGGTGCATTTATGAATGCCATGGAAAGCTTGCAAGAAAAAGGATTAAGTTCGGTGATTATTGATTCTGTAAGAAACGGCAAGCCAATTCTTGGTATATGTTTGGGTATGCAATTGCTGTTTGAAACTAGTAATGAGTTTGGTTGTCATGAAGGATTAAATTTACTAAAAGGTGACGTTGTTAAATTTTCTAGTCTAAATGAAGGAACGACGATTCCTCAAATACAATGGAATAGAGTTCAGGTAGATAGAAAAGATATGGTGCTATTTCAAGGTATGGATTTGAATCCATTTATGTATTTTCTCCATTCATATTATGTGAAACCATCTCAAGAGTATAAAAATATCTTTAGAACCAACTATGGCGGTATAGAGTATTGCAGTGCTATTGAGTATAAAAATATTTATGGTGTTCAATTTCATCCTGAAAGAAGTTCTGCTGATGGATTGAGGTTGCTGAAAAATTTTGTCGAGTTAGTATGAGTATCTTGCTATATTTTCCGAATTTAATTGGGTGTTATAATGAAAGATAAAAAGATGGGCGTTGGGGAAAAATATTACGCAAAAGGCTATGGATTACCTGAGGAAGTAAAATATTGCACGAGGTGTGTGGTTTCTAACCAAAGACCTAGAATTACATTTGATGATAAAGGTGTTTGCTCGGCATGTAATTTTTCTGACTTTAAGGATAAAGAGACTGACTGGAATAAAAGAGATAAAGAGCTTTCAATTCTCTGTGACAAATATAGAAGAAATGATGGTAGTTATGATGTGGTTGTTCCTAGTAGCGGAGGAAAAGACAGCGCATTAGTGGCTCATATGTTAAAAAATAAATATGGTATGAATCCATTAACTGTTACATGGGCACCTCACTTGTATACAGATATTGGTTTTAAAAATCACCAAGCTCATATACATATTGGTGACCTATCTAATATATTAGTAACACCTCCTGGAAAAACACACCGAGAACTCACAAAGCTTGCATTCGAAGTATTAGGAGATCCCTTCTTACCATTTATTTATGGGCAAAATAATATGCCCTTGCAGATTGCTAAAAACTTTAATATACCTCTTGTATTTTATGGTGAAAATTCTGAAGTAGAATATGGCGGCAATATGCTCGATGCTTATAACCCCACTAGAGATTGGAAACATAAAAATACAAATATATTGATGTCAGGAGTACCTCCTGA
>CAJWAC010000109.1 GCA_913020555.1 uncultured Polaribacter sp.
ACAGCAGCTTCAATTTTAGAAACCATTATTTTAAGTAACTCTGGTAGAAGAGGTGGAGGTGGCTTTGGTGGTTTTGGGAGCGGTTCATCAGGAGGAGGTTCTTTTGGTGGAGGAGGTTTTGGAGGTGGCTTTGGTGGCGGTTCTTTTGGAGGTGGTGGCGCCTCTGGAGGTTGGTAGTTTTAAGTTATAGTATTTATGAAAAAAATTAGTGTCCTTTTTTGTGTTTTCTTATTTGTGAGCTGTCAAAACTTTGGTCAGCTTAATATGGTGACAGATTTACCCAAAGATTTAAAGGAAGTTTCAGGAATTGAAACAATACAGGGATCCAAATATATTTGGATGATTAATGATAGTGGAAATAGACCAAAACTTTATGGAATTTCTAAAAAAGGAAAGATAAAAAAAGAAGTATTTATAGAGAAGAAAAATAAAGATTGGGAAGATTTAGCTTCTGATGAGAAAGGAAATATTTATATCGGAGATTTTGGGAACAACGAAAATGAGCGTAAAAATCTAAGAATACTTAAAGTAGATAAATCTGATTTATCAAAAAAAGTAGCAAAGGTTAAAAAAATTGAATTCGAATATGAAAATCAAGATGATTACTCTCCTAAAAAGAAGAAGATGTTTTTTGATGCAGAATCTTTTTTTTATTATAACAACAACTTCTATATTTTTACAAAAAGTAGGGTAGAAAAGAAATATGGTAAAACATCATTATATAGAGTTCCTGCTAAAATAGGCCATCATAAAGCTAAGCTAATTGCCAAATTTGATAATGGTAACAAACACGATTCTTGGATTACTTCTGCGGATATTTCTAATGACGGTAAAAAAGTAGCCCTTTTATCGCAGAAGAATATATTAATATTTACAGATTTTCAAAACGATAATTTCTTTTCTGGTAAAGTTAGAAAAATCGAATTAACGCACAGAACTCAAAAAGAAGCTGTTTGTTTTAAGAATAATGATACCCTTTTTCTTTCTGATGAAAAATCAAATGGAGAAGGAGGTAATTTATACACTCTTAAAATCTGATAATATATTTATCATTTTTTTTTAATTAATCATCCGCTGTTTATCGCTGATTTCTCAAAGCTTTTTGATTTTGAATCAAATCAGCTCTTACTATTAAAGTAGTTTCATCATCTTATAAAATCCAAAGAATTAATTGTATAGTTTCAGATATTTTAAGTACTCTCAAAACTCCTTTGAAATAGAAGAAATACGGTAAAACTAAATTTGACTCAAGGCTTTTTTTTCCTTTTTAAGTGTATTTTATCTGCACTCATTAAGATTATATGTTTTTAAAGCTTTATAAATTCTTTATTTGTGCTTTAATCAATTAACATAAAAACATAATTATGAAAAATTCACTTTTAATTTTATTTGCTCTTTTAATTTTTAGTTGTTCTGATGAAGATATTCTAGACCCTACAACTTTTAATCAGGAACTTTCTGTTTTAGAAAATTTAAATAATGGGGTATCTGTTTTAGATATTTCAAGTAATTTAGGAGTAAACGCTCTTTATGGGATTAACTTTGGCGGTGGTTTTATTTACCATGTAAATGAAACAGACGGTTCTTTAATGGTAGCAAAGGATTATTCTTTTATTGGCGCTAAATCTTGGGGAGATCATTTTGATTTAACTAATGGAGAATTAGTAGGAGAAGGTAGACAAAATACGATAAATATCGTAAAAGAAAATCTAAATGATAATTCTAATGTTTTAAATGGATTTGAATTTGGAAGCGATGATTACGCATTTAAAATTATTGAAGATTTAGAGTATGAAAATTATGATGATTGGTTTATACCAAGTAGCAAATCTGCGGAAGAAATATTCAATAATTTACATGCAAGCGGTTTCGGAGATTTTAATGAAGAGGTATTTTATTGGACTTCCACAAAAGCAGGTTACCAACCTTATGTAATTAATTTTAATATCAATTTTGAAGGAAAAACTTTTTTAGGTTCATGTTTTAATACCAATCATATTATCATTGTTCGACACATAAATCCCCAAATATAAGTTTGAAAACCTTTAAAGTTTTATCTTTAATAAGACAATCAACTTAAAATTTGATTGTTTTTTTTCAACAAGCTAAATCCAAAATTTATTAATTAGTTCATAAAACAGCAACATATTTAAAGCTTTAAATCAATTTTGAAGAAAAAATCAAAGCATTATATACTCCAATTTGTTAATAAATCATTAAAAATCATAAGGCTAATGCAATTAGGTTGCGTTAAAAATAAAGATTAATTATATTCGCATACGGCTAGTAGTAAGTGATTATAATTGGAATGATTCAAGTGTAAAACCTAAGAATTGGGCTGTTGTTAATAATGCAAAAGGGCTTCATGAAATTCACGACAATGCTATAAATATTGCGCAACTAGTAAAGCAGTAATGCATAAAAGCCCTATTATTGAAGGGCGTGGTGTAAAACGACTTTTACTAAGAATTGATACAAACTATTTTTTAATTTTTTAAAATAATTATAATGATAACAAAAGAGCAAGTAATAGAAACTCAGAATTTATGGGGAGCAGGTGTAGTAAAAATTGGCTCATTAATGACAAATAGAGCAGAATGTGAAGCTTATACAAGTTCCTTTTTAGACGATAGATACGCTTTTCAAACAGGTGATGTTTTATTTAAACCTACCAAATGTGAGTTTGAGCAATTTAGACCTACAAAAGAGAAAGCGCAATCTTATTTTATTGCAGGAGACGATAGAGCATGTGAAGAAGATGGAGGTTTTGCCATAAATCCTTGGACAAAAGTTAGGTTCGAGAATACTGGTTTTATTTTAGACGAAAAACGTGCCATTGCAATGGGAAATTATTTTTTTACAGATTTAGCTGGTAACGAAGCAAAAGTAGAGTATACTTTTGGATATAAGTTGGTTGATAACGTTTTAAAAATTGATTTACATCATTCATCATTTCCTTACAACCCTGCACCTGCAGCTTAATGAAAGAGAGGTAAAAATATTTTAAACATATATAGGAACTACAATTGCTCTAGAAAAAAGATATTCTAGAGCAATTTTTATTAGGTCAATGAATGTATCTAAACTAAATTATTAAATAAATAATAGCTATTTTGAGATACTATATTAATATTCACAAAAACATCTTTATTAGCGTTTTTAAATTTAATTTTAAAAATTACCAAATTCTGATTCTAATGCACTTGTATCTGCTGATTTTAATATCAAAATAGAGCCCATTATACCCTAAAGTATGAAGTTTATATTTTAATTTAGACCATAAATTTTGTTGAACCATGGTAATTATAGCAGTCAATGTTTAAATAATGAATTTATTAAATTTACAAAAAACCACTCAATTTATTAGCAAAAAAAGTGTTTAATTATTCTTTTGGATATCTATTGATGTCTTTATATTGCCATATAAGATTTACAATACTCCAAGTGCCATCTTGCTTTATCAAATGTAAATATTCTACCCAATTATCTGAAATTAATCTTACAGTTGCTATTCTGTTGTAAATATCTAATATGGTAAGATGATTAGTAGGATGAAAAGGGAATTTAGTATTTGATTTATTCCAAGAGGCCGCAAATTCTATCATTTGTGCTTTTGTTGTAGCTCTTGCATATTCTTTTTTGGTTTTTCTGTCCCAACCAATCGTAACCTTATTTAGACTATCGTTCATTACTTCATTCATTAAATCTGGTCTTAAATCTTGTAGCGCAACTAAATAACCTAGCGATAATCTTTTAATTTCTATTGAATCTTTTTTAGAGGCAGCAGCAGCTAATTCAGGTTTTAAATTGGTTGGGATTTGTCCGCTGCGAATTCTCTTTTTGTTTACGTCAAATTGATCTAAACCAATATAATTACCAATACTGTCGTATTTTTTTTCACCATAAGAAAAACCCCATTGATTGGTTACAAATGATCCATTAGCATCATGATAGCTATAAACAACATGATTTCCCATTTTGTCATATACATCTTTATACGATGCTGTGCCTTTATCATTAGCAATTACTTTTAAATTAGTATCTAAATTATAATGTGCAAGTGGAAATCCTTTTTTATCTAATAGAATTCCTGTTGTTTCAAACTGAAAATAAGGAGATAATGCAACAGCTTTGTTTTTTAAATTATAACGCTTTTCAATAATTAGCTTTCTGTGTTTTTTCCAGATATATTCAAATATTCCCCAATTAGATTCCATGGGATTGTTTTCTAGATCAAAAAATTGAAGTTTTGTCTTTGCTCCTTTTTTATTATAGCTGTAGACTTCTTTATAAACTTCCTTGTCATTAGAGATTGGCTTATCGTTTTTATCAAAGAATCTTCTAGTTTCTTTGCTGTCAGTATAGCTTATTTCAACTTTGTAAACTCCTAAAGAAGCAAGTGGATGTTGTCTTTCTGTGTGATAATGATTATTGATGATTTCAATTATCCTATGTTTTGTATCATATTTAAAAATATAATGAGATGTAGTTTTAGCTGTTTTTTTATCAATAGGATAAGTCCCGGCTAAATCTATATAAGGTGAGACATGATTATACCTAAGATGTCTATAAAATTCAGTTGAATTCTTTTGTGCATTTAAAGTGGTTACTATGCACAGTAATATTATATTTTTTAAAATATTCATTTTTGATGGATTTAACGATGGATATTATTTAAGATGTTGGAGAACTTTTGCTTTGTAAAAATCACCTATTGGTATTTCTATCTTACCTATTTCTACATCTTGTTTTGTAAAGGCTGTAATTTTAGTTGAATTAATTATATAGGATCTATGTATTCTTAAAAAACGAGTATCTAATTTTTCTTCAAAAGAAGTAATGCCGTGCTTAATCATTATGGAAGAATCTTGAAGGTGAATTCTAATATAGTCTTTAATGCTTTCAATATAATTTATATCATTAAAAAAGACTTTGATATTTTTCTTTTTACTTTGAATAAAAATATATGCAGATTGATTTTTTGAGCTTTCTGATTCTCTAACTTTGGATTTATTGGTGTTTGTAAATTTTTCAATCGCTTGAAAAAAACGTTGAAATGTAATTGGCTTTAATATGTAGTCTACAGCATTTAAATTAAAACCTTCAATAGCATAATCTCGATATGCTGTAGTAAATATTACTTTTGGTTTATGTTTTGAGGTCTTTAAAAAGTCAGTTCCCTTTAGTACAGGCATTTCTATATCTAAAAACATTAAATCTATTGTTTCAGATTGCAATATTTTATGTGCTGCAATAGCTGAGGAACATGATGCGATTAATTTAAAATTATCAAGTTGAGATAAATGTGTTTCGATGAGCTCTCTTGCTAAACTCTCATCATCAACGATTAGACATTTATATATCATTAGTGGTAATTTTTAAGTTTACTGAATATAATTCTCGTGTATTTTTAACTTCTAATTTATAATTATTTGAGTACAATAAATCTAGTTGTTTTTTGATGTTTTTTAAGCCTATAGCTTCTCGGCTATCATCATATTTTTTTTCGGAAATAGCTGGCTTTGTATTTTCTATTTTAAATTCAATATATTTTACATCTCCTTTAATATATAAATCAATGCTTGCTGTGTCTAACTCTTGGCTAACTCCATGTTTAAATGCATTTTCTAAAAAAGTAAGCAAAATTAAAGGGGCTATTTTTGAATCATTCGTTATATCCTCAATAAAGCTAACTTTTACTCGATTACCATAACGAATTTCTTCAAGAGCTATGTAATTGTGTAAAAGTGCTACTTCATTTTTTAGTGGCATATAATTGTTATTACATTGGTATAAAATATAATCTAATATGTCTGATAGTTTAGCAATTACTTCGGGCGTTTTATCGGATTTTTTTATGGCGAGTGCGTATAAATTATTTAAAGTATTGAATAAAAAATGAGGGTTTAATTGATTTTTTAAAGCATTTAATTCCGAAGTTCTTTTGTGCTCTAGTAATGTAGCTGTTTCCTTTTGATTTTTGTAATAATTGAAAATGACTAAAATAATTGTTGGAATAAGATAGCCAGGAATACTGCCAATGTAAGCCGGAAAATTTGTAAATCTTTT
>CAJWAC010000110.1 GCA_913020555.1 uncultured Polaribacter sp.
AAATACCAATTTCCTTTGTTTGCTCCTTGTAAGCCTCCGCCAATATTTCCAAAAGCCAATTGATTTAAACGCAATTGAGCAGCATCTTCATCGGCCTTTTTAATTTTAATAATGTAGTTTTCAAAAAACTCTTTTTGTTGTTCTTTTGATAATGAAGCAATTCTTACAATACTATCATTTGTGGTAACTATATCTTCAAATTTAATTAACGAAGCTAGATTTCTATGTTTTCTTTTTATACGTCTAATTCTTAGATTCAGTGTATCTTTAGTTACTTCCAAAACACTATCATAATAAGCGCTAGCGTTTTGATATTCATCTGCTTTAAAAGATAAATTTCCTAACTTTTCATAAGTAAATGTTTTCTGCTTGTCTCCTGCGCCGTTGGCTCTTAGAGATTTGTTATAGTTTTCAATAGCCAATTGAATGCTATCTGTATTTTGATGTAAAACTCCTTTTTGATAATACAGCCCATCTAAATACGGTCTGTTTTCTCTAACCTTTATCAATTTGTCTAACCGTTTTAAAATAGCTAATGACGTTGAATCATTATTCGTGTTTTTTGCCAGTTCTATATTTGCATAAATCTTATATTTATAAGGTGCTTTTTTAAAATCAATTAATTTTTGAAAGACTTGGCTCGCAGAATCTTTCTTATTTTCTTGACTATACATTTGTCCAAGAATAAATAGATTTCTTGCTCCTTGTGCTCTATTTATCAAGGTTCTTGTAGCTAATTGCAAATGCTTTTTAGCTTTTTGCAAACTATCACTTTTTACATAAGCCATTGCCAAAGCTGTATGGCCTTGCTCTTTAATTTCATCTGAAAAATCTGCCTCTAAAGTATCTTTTACTACCAATAGCAATTTCATAGTTTCTATTGCCAATTCTTCATTATCCATTCTAATGCTAGATTTGGCACGCCAGATTTTAGTTTCTGCAATTAAATTTGCATTTGGATAATTCGCAATTACATAATTAAAAGCTTCCACGGCTGGCACAAACCGTTGTTGATAATACCTGGACTTACCTAACAATAAGTATGCATCATCAATTTGGCTGTTACGTTCCATGCCATCAAGATTCATACCGTGTTTCTGAATGGCTTTTATTGCTTTTGCTTCTGCTTTTTCAAAAGTAGTCAGCTCTTTTTTTGCTTCTGCTTTATTTTTAGAACTTCCAAAACCTGCTCCTGGACCACTGCTTTTAAATTTTGGTATTACAAATTTATCTTCATCAAACTCAATAGGCTCAATAGGTAGTTGTTGAAACCAATCGTCTTTGTATTTATCATTAATACCTTCTATGCCTTTATTAAAGGCTTCTTTACCGTTAAATAAAATATTAAATTTGGATGTTAGTGCATGATAATTTCTACTAACAAGCGTATCCTTTTTTGAGCTACAAGATTGTATAGCAGCAAAAATGACAAGAATTATAATTATTTTTTGGGTGTTTTTCACACAAGTAAATCTAAATGAATTATTTCTTTTAAAAGAGCTAAAAACTCTTACTTACAACTTATTTATTACGTAAATAGTATAAATAGGGCTCGTAAAAATAATAATAAATTAAGAATAGACTACTTTAAATAAAAATAGATATAAAGTTCAATGAAAATTTAGCCATAATTTGTGAATTTTAGTTTTTGGTTGATTGATAAAAACTCATCAATAAATGGCTAAATATTTTAGACAGAGAAGTAACTTTCTAACTCCTCTAGAGTTTCTTCTGAAGTTTCAATATCTTTAACCACAGTTCCTTTATCTAAAACAACAATTCGTTCACAAACTTCGGTTACATGCGTTAAATCGTGGCTTGAAACTAATACTGTAATTTCTCTATTTTCTGTTAATTGCTTAATAATTTTCTTAAGCCTAATTTGAGTTGTTGGATCTAAATTTGCAAAAGGCTCATCTAAAACTACAACTTGAGGATTTCCCATCATTGCAGCTACAATTCCTGCTTTTTTCTGATTTCCTTTACTTAAATCTCTTAAATACTTTTTCTTTCCAAGAATTTCATCATTAAAAAACTCTTCAAACTGAGTTAAAAATATTTTTACATCAGCCTTATTCATTCCTCTTAAATCTCCAATAAAATCAAAGTATTCATTTGGAGTTAAATAACCAATTAAAAAAGATTCATCAATAAAAGAACCTGTAAAATTTTTCCAATCTTCACTTTGGTTTACAACAATATCGTGGTTGGTAATTGCGCCTGTAGTTGGTCTAATTAAATCTAACAAAATATTAAAATACGTAGTTTTCCCTGCGCCATTGTTACCTACCAAACCAAAACTTTGTCCTGTAGGAATTTCTAAAGATGCTATATTTAATACTTCTGCTTTTCCGTATTTTTTTGAAAGTTGCGTAGTCTGTATCATTATTTTTTTAGTTTTCTTGATTAAATGCGTGAATCATTACATATTTGTTTGCAATGTATTTTTTTGTGATGGCTGCCATTAGTTTTTTATGCAAAGCAATACCAATAAAGCCCATAACAGCAATAGTTGCAGTTGCTATTTCAAAACTAATTAACCAATTAATTAGTCCAAAAATTGCCATTGGTAATAGCATTAATGGAATACCTATAATCCATTGTACAGCCCCAGTTCCTTGAAAATTAAAGGCTGCTTTTTCATCTAGGTTTATTTTTTTTCTATTAAATGTTCCTCCGTATAGAATTACATGAGTATTTACACCTACGTTGTAAATCATTGCTGCAAAATGAACAAGTAATACTTTCCATCCAAAGTAAACGTAAGGAATTCCTAATACAAAAAGGGCTACAACACTAATTGTCATGATTGTAAATTTAGATTTTAAATAACGTTCGTACTTAAAATTTTGGCTCATTAACATGTTGTAATACCCACTATCCCAAGCAGGAATAAATTGACCAAAGTTAATTAAGAAGGTTCCTGTAGAAAAAATACCAACTAAAACATACATAAATTCCATACCTGCATAAACTGGATTTGGGTAGAAAAAAAGACCATATAAAAGTCCTATTGCCACCATCCAAACTGAAGATTTTGTTCGCTTATTTCTCCACATTAAACGTAAATCGTTCTTAATAAATGGCGCTAAATCTCCTAACTTTTCAGTAAATGATAAGTCTGCTGATTTTACTTCTTTAGTTTGTTCTGATATTAAAGCATCTAAATAAACCTCATTTCTTAATTGTTTATAATTTATTACATATAAACCAATTAATAACGCTAAAAACACAATGACTAAAAATGGAGATTGATAAACAGCATCAAAACCTTGCCCTATAAAACCTGGTAAATCGAACCAATTGAAATACTGTACAAAATATCCCAAAATTAACAAGGTTAGTAAACCTCCAAAAACTGTATTGTTTTTATTGACTAAGAAGTTAAAAAAATTGACAGATTGAATTAATAGAATCATTGTGGCTAACCAGCCTAAAACTCCTGCAACATCATAACCCTCTATTATTAAAACTACTGAAAACGGAATGTAAAAAAACAATCCCATTATATTGAAAAAAGAGAATGAGGATTTCATCAAAATAAAATGCACAATTTTACTTTTTTGAATTGGTAGAATAAGTAGTGGTTTTATATTCATTACTGGTAATTTCTGCATAATGTATCTAAAAATTAAATCGCCAATTATAGCATACATTAAAAATGAATTTACCAATACTAAAGGGTCTTGCTCTGGAAATTGTTTTTTTAAAATCCAATAGCCTCCAATACCAATTAGTAGAAAGCAAGCCGCAAAGTATAGTGCAAAAAAACCGATAAGAATTTTGGCTCCTATAGACTTGCTAAAAGAAGCTGAACGAAAAAATTGTTTCCATTCTAGGCTTAAGAAATGTGAAATCATAAATAAAGTTTTGGTCTTAGTTGATGTATAAGTAGGTTACTTTTTGTTTTTGTTACAAATTTTTTACCAATTTATATTCGGGATAGGTTTCTTGCAGTAGTTCTTGAGCTTTTTGAGGCAAAACGTAATTAGCAACATAGAACAGTATAATTAATAAAGTAACAATTCCTGAAATTAAAAGCTGCCAATACAATCCTGAAGCTGAAAAATCGAATCTTGTAAGGTTCACAAAGTTGAAGAGATTGATAAAAACAAAACCTGTGTAACCATATTTTGTTGACCCAATCATATCTTCTAATAAAAAAAGTTTTTCCTTTTTTTTCTCTTTTACTTTCTGTTGTTTCCTTAGTTTATATATCGTAAATATTTCTGCGATAACCCCAATTGACAAAGCCCCAAGTATAAAATAATTTGAATTAGGAAACTGTAATAAAATATAAACACTTGTAAAAATAGATAATGTAATCAGTACTTTGGGCAATGCAAACCACTCTTTTGTAAAGCGCCATAAAATTTTCCAATAACGCTTATTCATTTGTTTTTGTTTGGCTTCTATAACATCCATAAAACCAAAAATACCAAACTTTTTGAATGATTTATCACGTGCATCTTCAAATGATAAGAGTGAGTTAGCTTCCCAAATTTCTTCAATATCGTTCGCCAAATGATCTACCAATTCAGTTTGTACATCATAATGATACACATAATGTTGACGTGTAAATTTGTAAAGTGCTTTTATTTGATTTTCAGTAAGTTTCATCTTTAAAACATTTAAGAAGTTAACTGGTTATATATAATTTGAGCTTTTTTAAATTCTTTATTTAAAAAACTAATGCCAATAGCTGAAAAGTAAGAAACTATTATCACTGTTAAAGATATTACAGAAATACCAACCTCATAGTCAAAGAAAACCTTTGGGAAATAAATTATTAAATTAAAAATAGATATTGGCAGAGTTATAAACACCAATATTGAACTCAATCTTGCTGAATTCATTACTTTATATTTTAGTGCAAATCTAAACATACAAGCAATGTATGCAACTATAATTATAGAAAATAGTGTTTTTAAAGCTAACTTGTTTTCTTGAAAAGAATAAACCGAAATACTTAATAATATTGCACCAACAACAAAGTTAAAATTGAAGAAAGTCTTCTTAAAATATTGCTTAAAATTTATATTTTGTTTTTTGTTGTGTAACTTTAATCTTGATGCTAAAACCTTATCCAAACCTCCGCCATTAAAATTCTCTTTCCATCCCAAATCAATAAAAGAAGCTTGAACCATTTCTTTAAATTCATATTCAGAATTTTCTGGTTTTAATTTTTGCTCTACATCAGAAACTACGTGGTCTAACATTTCAATTCTGATATCCCAATATTTTATGCCTTCTGTTTCCAAACGATGATCTATGAATTGTATTTGTTGTTTTGTTAGCTGCATGTTTATGAAATTTTATAGGTTTTTAAAATTTCAACATGCTTCTTATAAAAAACATAATAGATATATGTTGATACCAAGAAAACAAGATTAAAGGCTATCCAAATTGCATTTACAGTCAAATCATTATTATTTGTAAATAGGTATTTGAAAGATATAATAAAACCAAAAGCTAAACTTGCGGTTTGTGTTCTTAGAATAAAACTATAGGTGGTTTTCTCTTTAATTTTCCATTTTTTAATCATTAGAAAAATAAAGAAAAATGTAGCAAAAACTCCCAATCCCTGTAGTACAGGTAAAATATTTTTAGTCAATGCTATAAAAAGTACAGATTCTAAATATTGTATAAAAATCAAAGGAAAAAAATAGGCAGATATATATATAAAGTAAAATTTCTTAAATGATTTCTTAGCTTTTTCTATGACCATTTTTGGTGCAGTAAAATGTATGCCAAAATAAAAACTTGAAGTTTCTTTAAAGTGTCTTCTCCAAGAACTTGTAACCATGATTAAAGCGTTGTCAAAACTTATATTTTGGTCTTTAATTTTCTGTTCAATATCAGTTACAATATGATCATAAGTCTCCAATCGGATATCGACATAAATAATATTATTTTTATCTAGAAACCTTTCAATTTTTTGAGTTTGTTCTTTTGTTAGTTCCATAAATAAAATTATTCTAATCCAAATTTAGGATTAACCAATTGTTGCATCGTTTTTAAAAACTCTTGCATTTCAGCTAACTTATTTACAGTTTC
>CAJWAC010000111.1 GCA_913020555.1 uncultured Polaribacter sp.
CTAAAGCTTATAGAGGTTGCCAATCTAAGAAAAATTCAGCCTTGTTAAAACAGCGAAAACTAAAAAGTCATATTCTAAAAAAAGCTTATAAGAATAAGCAACTAACAAAATGGAAACAAAGGTTTAATAAACTCATAGGCAAAACATGTTTCAAAGTGGAACGTAACTTTTTAGGTATAAAAAGATGGTTTAATGGTGGTACTGCAAGATATAGAGATATAAAAAAGATGCACACTCAAAATTAAAGGAAGCCATATGTTACAATCTGTATCAAAGTCCAAAGATACTTGCGCCTAATTTTGAAATTTAAGGAGAAAATTAAGCGAAAGTACAAGTATGAGTGTTCAAGATTCATAAAAAAAACATAATTACCATGATTTTTTGAATAAAAAAACAAAACCTAAAATAGAGAAAAAATTAGTGATCTATTTTGTAAATGTCTTTTAGTGTCCTTTTTCATCTTTAATCATTTTTCTTTTTTTCATCATGGCTTTTTGTTTCATATCTTTTCCTTTCTTCATTTTTCTTTTTGCAATTTTTTGAAATTTTTCAAACTGTTCCTCATTTAGAATCTCTTTCATACTATTTTTAAAAGCAATTTGATTATCTAAAAATTTGCTTTTCATTTCATAGATTTCATCCGCCGTAGGTTTTGTTTTATTTTTTCTCATTTCCCGGCGCTTTTCCATTGCATTTTTTTTACTTGCTGCTTGTGCAGTCATTATAGGAGTAATTTGATTCTGTTGTTTTTCAGACAAATCTAAAGTTAAAGTCATTTGCTTTATTGCTAGGTTAGTTTGCTGTTCAATAGAAAGTTCAGGTCTTTTCTCATTTCTTTTTTTCTGTGCCTGTGTTGATAAGGTAAAAGCGAAAACTAAAACCAAAATACTTGCGAATTGTTTCATATTATATTTTAAATTATTTTTTATACTTCTTGGACATTGAAAAAATTAAAAAGTTTAAATTAGCTTTTATTTTTAACAACTGTTTAACAAACATAGGTTATGAAAAAGTTAGTATTTCTATTTTGTTTTTTGTCATTTTACAGCAATGCTCAAGAACCAGTTATTGTTGATTTAAGCAACCCAAAATCAGCAATTTATACTCATATTTATTTTCTGCAAAACGATTCTTATCAGCCTAAAAAAGCTGCAAAAACTATTTTTGGATTAGAAGAAAAAGAGGCTATAGAAAAAGCAATAAAAATTAAAAAGGTTCTAGATGGTAAAGGTTTATATATAGATTTTAATAGAATTCCTAAGCAACCCAATTACAAAGATTCTATAGGCTATGTTTTAACCTCAAAATATATATTATTCCCAGAAAGGATGCCACAAGTTTCTGTGGAAAAGATAGGTGATAATTGGTACTATTCGTCAGAAACAGTTTCAATTGTAGATAAACTGTATTCAGACGTCTTTCCTTGGTATGTTGAAAAATTACAGCATATTATTCCTGTTTCTGGACACAAAAAAGTATTAGGGGTGGAGCTTTGGCAATTTGTGGCGTTAGTTATTTTATTAGTCTTGGCGTTTTTTGTTTTTTTAATTTTTAAGAAAATAGCTTATTCAATATTACAAAGAATACAACATTATATTACTAAAAGTATTTCCAATATTGAGGTAAATACAGTGTTAAAAAAATTGGCACAACCAATAAGTCTCTTGGTGACTGTAAAATTTATAGATATTGTTTTTCCTTCTTTACAATTTTCTTTAAACGTTAATAAATGGATCTTTCTAGGAATAAATATTGCAGAAACTGTCTTTTGGATTTATGTTTTTTTAAAGTTGGTAAAAGTAATAATGCAGATTTTTAAGCAAATTACTGAAAAAACTGAAAGTAAACTAGACAATCAATTAGTTCCAATTTTAAATAATTTGCTAACTGGAGTAGTAGTTGTTTTTGGATTTTTTAAAGTAATGCAATTGTTTGGAGTAGATACAACTACAATGCTGGCTGGTGCTACTATTGGTGGTTTAGCTTTTGCTTTAGCATCTCAAGACACAGTTAAGAATTTTATAGGAACTGTTGCAATTTTTTTAGACAAACCTTTTCAAATTGGTGACTGGATTAGTGCAGGTGAGGTTACTGGTGCTGTGGAGGAAGTTGGTTTTAGATCTACAAGAGTTAGATCTGCAGATTCAACGATTTTTCAAATACCTAACAGTAAATTATCAGAAATGGTAATAAATAATAGTGGTTTACGTTTATTTAGACGTTACAATACTAATTTAGGTTTACGTTATGATACACCACCAGAATTAATTGAGGCGTTTATAAATGGGGTTCGTAGAATTATTAAAGAACATCCAGAAACGAAGTCAGATTCTTATAATGTAGAATTTACAGGTTTTGGTGATTCTGCGTTGTTAGTGATGATGAATGTGTATTTTAAAAGTTTGGCTTGGGGTTCAGAACAATCCTCTAAACACAGATTACACATGGCTATTTTGAAATTAGCGGCAGAATTAGGTGTAGAATTCGCATTTCCATCTACTACAGTTACCATTGAGCAGTTTGCAAGTAATGGAAGTTTATTGCCAAAATATAATACAAATCAAGAAAAAATAAATGAATCATTGGATAAAGTGTTAAGTGATTTTAAAAACGATACACCACCTGAAAATACTCCAGAAAGTCAATGAAGCGTGTTTTTAAATTTGTTATTCGTTTTTTTCTACTGTTGATAATTGCGTTTGTAATTTTCTTTTTTTGGGCATCATCATCTACATTAAATGAAAATGAATATTCGAAATTAGTAGAAGTTGATCAATTTGAATCTCCTAAAGCTGACTCAATTTATAGTATTGTAACATACAATATTGGTTATTTGAGCGGCATGACAAATAACAAAGCAATAGATAAATCTAAAAAATTATTTGATGATAATTTAAAGAAAGTACAATTTGAAACTAAAAAAGTAAATCCAGATATCATTGCTTTACAGGAGATTGATTTTGATGCCTCGCGCTCTTACAACATCAATCAAGAAAGCGAAATTGCTAATTTGGGATACAATTATAGAGCAACATCCGTTAATTGGGATAAAAAGTATCTACCTTTTCCATATTGGCCAATAAGTTTGCAGTTTGGTAAGGTGGTTTCTGGGCAATCTATAATTAGTAAATACTATTTAAAAGAACAAGAAAGAGTTGTGTTGCAAAGAGTGGCTGAAACCCCTTATTATAGAGATGCTTTTTATTTAGACCGTTTAGCGCAAGTGGTTAAAGTAGTTTTAGACAAGCAAGAAGTAATTGTAATAAACGTTCATTTAGAAGCTTTTGAAAAGGAAACTAGGGCTCATCAATTTAATAAGGTTTTAGCTATTTTTAATCGTTACAAAAAAGATTATCCTACCATTTTAATTGGTGATTTTAATTCTAGAGCAAGAGATTCAGACGCCATTATCCATAAAATATTCGCAATGGAAGATGTTGGAAATGCTGCTTTTAATTTAAACCTTTTAGAAAATACTTTTGATACAAAAGCCCCTTTTGAAAGAATTGATTACATTTTTTACACAAAAAAATCAATAAAATATGTTTCTGGTCGTGTTTTAAATGATTTTGGGCAAGCTTCAGACCATTTCCCTGTTTTTATGGAGTTTAAACTGAAGTAAAGCAAAGTATATTAGTTTTTAGATTTTTTTAATGGTGAATTTATCCAATAAGAATCCTTAAAGTTTTTGTTAGTAATTATAGTTTTAGAAAGTGGAGAATTTTTGTCTACAAAATTCATGTCTTGAGGTAGATTTTTATTTTCGAAAACTTCTTGGACAAACAATTCTCTATATTGATTCAGTTTAATACTTGGCCTTAAATTAATTTTAAATCCATCGATATCTTTTAAATTTTTGATCTCAAAAGTAAAGTAATTCGCATAATTAGGATTTTCCTTTTCTTTATCAAAATCTATTTTTTGAGCCGATTTTTGATCAATGTAAAGTTCTACTGTTCTTGTATTATTTTTAGAAAGATTTATTCCTGCTATTTTCAACTTCATTCCCTTGTAATAAATTTTAAAGTTTCTGCTTACAGGTTCAATATAATCTGCATTTATTTGTCTGTTAAATGATATTTTAAACACATTATTTTTAGAATTATAAATTGTTTTATCAACCTTAAAATAGTTGCCGTTAGTGGCTTCAAAAAAGTTATTAAAAGAAATGTAATTCAAATACATTTTATTCCTTTTCTCTCTATATTCTATTGTTACGGCATATTGTGGATTTTTCTTTTTTTGGTAATATAAATTGTAATTCAGTTTATGTATGGCAAAATCACCTTTCGAGATATAAATATGTCCATAAGCAGCATATTCATAACTAGTTTTATCTTTTAGCGAATAAAAATAGATTTTATAAAGAGGTGTATCATCTAAATAAGTAATTTCTTTCACTTTAAAAAAATGATTCACTAAAAAATCTTTATCGAAGATATTTGTGAATGAAAACGACATTTTATTATGATTTCTAATTGCGTTTGTAAGGTCTAAAAGATTTAATTCATTACCTCCTAGAGGTGTGATGTAAACACTTTCAGAATATTTTTTACTCTTATTATCATAGGGCACAGTTAGTGAAGAATCTTGGATAAAATTATTATTGGAAGTAAGGTTGTAGAGTAAGGTCTGATTCTTTTTATTTTTTAATTTATCAGTTTTAAAGCCATTATCAAAAGACTCCAAAATGCCTTCATTTACATTTATGTATTCAATTGGTTTTTCTGATTTTATTGATTTTTGATAAGAATTGCCAACAGGTTGCTGATAATCTCTGTAATATCCTATATAAGAATGAGGTTGATTTGGGTAATTTTCTGATAT
Source organism: uncultured Polaribacter sp. (assembly GCA_913020555.1). Taxonomy (GTDB): domain Bacteria; phylum Bacteroidota; class Bacteroidia; order Flavobacteriales; family Flavobacteriaceae; genus Polaribacter. The sequence goes on from CAJWAC010000111.1 coordinate 4,828, forward strand.
ATTTTTGATTGCTTTTCTAACAATTTGTTTTGCTAATAATCTCTTTTTCTTTTTAGATGTTGTAATCACAATTTCATCTAGACTGCTGTTTGATACTGTTAGATAAATAATATTTAGACCGGTTGTTTTTAACTTTGAAAGTTTTATTTCTTTAGTTCTATATCCAATTGATGAAATTTTAATGATTTCCTTACTTCTATATTTTGAAGGTATTTCAAATTTCCCATTATAATCTGCATGCGTTCCTCTATAAATATCTTTAAGCATTACAGTTGCGTAAACTATTGGTTTATTCGACGTTTTGTCTAAAACCTGACAAACAATTTTATTGGTATTTACTTGACTATTTAAATTACCAATTGCTAATAAAAATGTGATATAAAGGAATAATGATTTTTTCAATTAGAATTTATTTTAATTAATTTATAACAAAAACCACACCAATTTTGGTGTGGTTTTCATGAGTTAACTATTGTAGATACAAGTTATTTTGGATCTAAAATGTTGTCAATTCTATCAACAACATCCTGCAAATGATAGCGAGATATTGTATTTCCGCCAGAAGAAGCCGTTTTCGCGTCTCTTCTTAAACGTTTTAATTCTCCTCTTACCACAGACTTAATATCAGATTGGTTTACCGTAATTCCACTTTGTTTAAAGTATCCTCTATTAGCGCCTCTTTGGTCTCTTGCTTTATTTAGCAAATAATCTAATCTATCTAAATGAGCTCTTTGTAAATTTCTCCTGTAAGTTTCTATAGAGCGTCGGCTATATAATTCAGACCAAACACCTCTTCGTAAATCACTCATCATGCTTACTAATGTGTAGGCTTTGGAACCGTTTAAAGTTTCGTTTTCAATCATTCTAGCCATTCTTCCAGTATCTAGAATGTTGTTTAAAGATCTAGCTTGTAAACCACGCACTCTTTCTACCGAACCAGAAAATTCTGTTTTGCTGAAAATATTTTTATCTAACATCCAATTTGGTGTTTTAAACAATTCATCAATAACAAATTTTAAAGCTTCTTTTTGAGTTGCTTTATCTATATGTGTATAAACTGCCCCTTCTTGGTCCGTTGTTTTAAAATATTCTGTTACGCCACATACATTTGCTGAAACATGCCCCATGTATCTATTAAACTGACTTAAAACCTGGCCATACATAGTGGATAATTCAGAATAATTCTCGCCTTTTT
>CAJWAC010000112.1 GCA_913020555.1 uncultured Polaribacter sp.
GCATTTTGTTCAATTGTAGAAGGACGAAAAAAAGCGGATAATATCACAGCTTGGTTAGTTCCAGGGTCTCATAAAGTAGTAGATCAAATACAGGCTGAAGGATTAGACAAAATAATTACAGACGCAGGTTTTGTTTTAAGAGAGCCAGGTTGTTCTGCATGTTTGGCAATGAATGATGATAAAATTCCATCAGGAAAATTGTCAGTTTCTACATCAAACAGAAACTTTGAAGGGCGTCAAGGACCTGGATCTAGAACATTATTAGCTTCTCCATTAGTAGCTGCAGCATCTGCCGTAGAAGGAGTTGTAACAGATCCAAGAACATTAATAAACGCTTAACAAAAGAATTCAATGGCTTACGATAAATTTAACATACTTAAAAGCACAGCATACCCTTTACCTACAGAAAATGTAGATACAGATCAAATCATTCCTGCTCGTTTTTTAAAGGCAACTGAGCGTAAAGATTTTGATATTAATTTTTTCCGTGATTGGAGGTTTAATCAAGATGGCACACTAAAATCAGATTTCCCTTTAAATAAGGAAATTTACGCGGGTTCTAAAATATTAGTAGGAGGTAGAAATTTTGGCTCTGGTTCTTCTCGAGAGCATGCCGCTTGGTCTGTGTATGATTTTGGATTGCGTTGTGTAATCTCATCAGCATTTGCAGATATCTTTAAAAACAACTGTTTAAACGTAGGTGTTTTGCCGGTGCAAGTTTCATCTGAATTTTCAGATACTTTATTTGCAGCGATTATGGCCGATCCAAAAACTGAAATTAAAGTAGATTTACCAAATCAGACAGTTACTTTATTGGCAACGGGAGAATATGAATCATTTGATATTAACACCTACAAAAAAGACAATATGCTAAATGGTTTTGATGATATTGATTACTTAAAAAATATCGAAAACGAAATTTCTGCGTTCGCTGAAACTAGACCGTTTTAAGAATACTTTTAAAGGTTATAAGTATGGCGATTAGAAAGATTGAAATAATGGATACGACACTGCGCGATGGTGAACAAACATCGGGAGTATCATTTTCGGTTTCAGAAAAATTAACAATCGCAAAATTATTACTTAAAGAATTAAAAGTAGATCGCTTAGAGATTGCATCTGCAAGAGTTTCAGAAGGAGAGTTAGAGTCCGTAAAAAAAATTACTTCTTGGGCTTCAGAGCATGGTTTTTTAGATAGGATTGAGGTATTAACTTTCGTTGATGGTGGAAAATCTATAGAATGGATGAAAGAAGCCGGAGCAAAAGTTCAAAACTTATTAACCAAAGGTTCTTTAAATCATTTAACGCATCAACTTAAAAAAACACCTAAACAGCATTTTGCAGATATTAAAGCAAATATTGAGTTAGCATCAAAAAATAACATAAAAACTAATATTTATTTAGAAGATTGGTCAAATGGAATGCGTAATTCAAAACCTTATGTTTTTGAGTATCTTGATTTCTTAATGGGAGAGCAAGTGGCTCGCATTTTATTGCCAGATACTTTAGGTGTATTAACACATACAGAAACTGCTTTTTTTATTAGAGAAGTTAGAGAAAGATATCCAAATTTACATATTGATTTTCACGGTCACAATGATTATGATTTGGGTGTAGCAAACGTTATGGAGGCTGTAAAAGCAGGTGTAAATGGCTTACATTTAACCATAAATGGGATGGGAGAACGCGCAGGAAATGCCCCAATGGCCAGTGTTATTGCAGTAATTAAAGACTTTTTAAAGGATGTAGAAGTCTCTGTAAATGAAACAGCTTTAAATAAAGTGAGTAAGTTAGTTGAAACTTTTTCAGGATTTCGTATTCCAGTAAATAAACCGGTGGTAGGTGCTAATGTGTTTACACAAACAGCTGGAATACATGCAGATGGAGATAATAAGAATAACCTTTACTTTAATGATTTAATACCTGAACGTTTTGGAAGAAAACGTAAATATGCTTTAGGTAAAACCTCAGGAAAAGCAAATATTCAGAAAAATTTGCAAGATTTAGGGTTGAGTTTAAATGATGAAGATTTAAAGAAAGTTACTAAGAGAATTATTGAATTAGGAGATAAAAAAGAAATAGTCTCACAAGAAGATTTACCCTATATTATTTCTGATGTTTTAGATAGTGAATCCATAGAAAAAAGAATAGTTGTAGAAAATTATGTTTTAGGTCATGCAAAAGGAATGAAGCCATCAACTACTTTACAATTAAAAGTAGAGGGTGTTCAATACGAGGCGCATGCTCAAGGAGATGGACAATTTGATGCGTTTATGAATGCATTACGTAAATTATATAAAACACATAGTAAACAAGATTTACCAGATTTAATTGATTATGCAGTTCGTATTCCTCCCGGAAGTCATTCTGATGCATTATGTGAAACTATTATAACGTGGACAAGAGAAAAAAAAGAATTTATAACACGTGGTTTAGATTCAGATCAAACAGTTTCTGCAATTAAAGCTACAGAAAAGATGCTAAACATCATATAATAAAATAAACCAAAAATGAAATTAAATATCGCATTATTAGCAGGAGATGGAATTGGTCCAGAAGTAATAGACCAAGCCGTAAAAGTATCTGATGCAATTGCAGAAAAATTTAATCACGAAATTAACTGGAGACCGGGATTAACTGGAGCAGCTGCAATTGATGCAGTAGGAGAACCTTATCCAGATGAAACACATGAAATTTGTATAAATTCTGATGCAGTTTTGTTTGGTGCAATTGGGCATCCACGTTTTGATAATGATCCTTCTGCAAAAGTTCGTCCAGAACAAGGATTATTAAAAATGCGAAAAAAATTAGGCTTATTTGCTAATGTAAGACCAACATTTACTTTTCCATCTTTGTTGGATAAATCTCCTTTAAAGAAAGAGCGTATTGAAGGTACAGATTTAGTTTTTTTACGTGAATTAACTGGTGGAATTTATTTTGGAGAAAAAGGTAGGAGAGAAGAAGGAGAAACAGCCTTTGATAATTGCGTATACACTAGAGTTGAAGTGCAAAGATTGGCGAAAAAAGGTTTTGAGTTAGCGATGACTCGTAGCAAAAAATTATGCTGTGTGGACAAAGCCAATGTTTTAGAAACTTCTCGCTTATGGAGAGAAACTGTACAAGCAATGGAAAAAGAGTATCCAGAAGTTGAGGTTACTTATGAGTTTGTAGACGCAGTGGCCATGCGTTTAGTGCAATGGCCAAATAGTTATGATGTATTGATTACAGAAAATTTATTTGGAGATATTTTAACAGATGAGGCATCAGTAATTTCTGGTTCTATGGGATTAATGCCTAGTGCATCTTTAGGTGCTAATATTGGCTTATTTGAACCAATTCATGGTTCTTATCCCCAAGCAACTGGATTAAATATTGCAAATCCAATGGCTACAATATTATCTGCAGCTATGATGTTTGAAAACTTTGGTTTAAAAGAAGAAGGACAGGCAATTAGAGATGCTGTAAACAAAGCTTTAAATAAAGGTATAGTTACAGAAGATTTATCTGACGAAGGAAAATCTTTTGGAACCAAAGAAGTTGGAGATTGGTTAGCTCAAAATGTCTAAAAATTTACGGTCTTAACAATTTATAAAAAGCATTCGAATTGTCGAATGCTTTTTATTTATCAAAATCTTTATATTTTCTATTTTACTTAAATAAGGTAAATTCATAGAAACAAAATCGTTTTCATTACTTTTTTTATTTATTTGATTTCTAGTTTGCTCAAAGCAATAAAATATCAAAAAAGATATTGTTAACATTTCTTTAAATCCTTTATCTTCGTTTTGTAAAAATAAAATTAACATGAATAGAACTATTAAAGATTATTTAGCAATCGGTCTAAAAGGTATGGCAATGGGAGCAGCAGATGTGGTTCCTGGAGTTTCTGGAGGTACAATTGCTTTTATATCAGGGATTTACGAAGAGTTGTTGGGTTCTATAAGTAACATAAATTTGGGCTTACTTAAAACTTTTAAAAAACAAGGTTTTAAAGCTGCTTGGAAACAGTTAAATGGTAATTTTTTATTGTCTTTATTTATAGGAATTTTTATTAGTATTATTTCGTTAGCTAAACTTATAAAATACTTACTAGAAAACGAACCAATTTTGCTATGGTCTTTCTTTTTCGGTTTGGTTTTGGCAAGTATTATTTACATAGCAAAGCAAATTAAAAAATGGAATATTGTATCTGTTATAGTTTTAATTTTAGGAGCTTTTTTAGCATTCTACATAACAACTTTAAATCCTTTAGTTTCTGAAAATTCATCATTTTTATATGTTTTTATTGCTGGAGCAATAGCCATCTGTGCAATGATATTGCCAGGTATTTCAGGATCATTTATCTTAGTTTTACTTGGTGCTTACAAACCAGTATTAAATGCTGTTGATGAAAGGGATTATAAAACAATATTTATTTTTATTCTTGGAGCTATAATTGGCTTATTATCTTTTTCTAAAGTTTTAAAATGGTTATTTGCAAATTATAAAAATTATACTTTAGCAGCTCTAACAGGTTTTATCATTGGTTCTTTAAATAAAATTTGGCCTTGGAAAGAAACCTTAACTTGGCGCACAAATTCTCATGGAATCAAAGTTCCTTTTAATGAGCAAAGCGTTTCTCCTTTTTCTTTTGATGGTGATGCACAATTTACATTTGCAATTATTTTGGCTGTATTTGGTTTTGTATTAATTTTATTAATGGAAAAATTAGCTGTTAAAAAGCAATAAATGCAAAAAGAAAGAACATTTACACAAAAGGTAGGATTGTTTCTAAAAGGTTTAGTAATGGGCGCTGCAAATAAGGTTCCTGGCGTTTCTGGAGGTACGGTCTCATTTGTTCTTGATTTTTATGAAGAATTAATATTTTCATTTCAAAGAATAAATTTTAACGCATTTAAATTGCTAATTAGAGGTAAATTTAAAAGTTTCTTTGAATATACAAATGCTCAGTTTATACTCTTAATCATGGGTGGTAGCATTTTTAGTTATTTCAGTATTTCACTTATTTTAGATTATTTATTAAAAAATTACGAGCTCTATGTTTGGAGTTGGTTTTTTGGGATGATTATTGGTTCTATACTATATATTGGAAAAGGTTTTAGAGATTGGAGCAAGCGAGATTTTAGTTATATTATTTTTGGAGCTGTACTTGGTTTAGCAATTAGTTTCTTAACACCAGCAAAAGAAAATGATAATCTTTGGTTTGTTTTTATTTGTGGTATTATTGGAGTTTCAGGAATGACCTTACCAGGACTTTCAGGTTCATTTATATTGATATTGCTAGGCAATTATGTGTTATTATTGGTAGATTCTGTAAATGTTTTATTTAACATTATCACTAGTATATTAACAGGAGATTTTAAGGTGTTTTCAGATCCAATAAAAATGAAATATCTTAAAATAATTTCGGTTTTTTCAGCCGGCTCAGTTTTTGGGTTGGTGTCTATTTCACATGTTTTGGGTTACGTTTTGAAACGATGGAACAAAATAGTGAATGCAGTCATAATTGGATTTATTACAGGTTCTTTAGGTATTGTTTGGCCTTGGAAAAAAACAGTTTATGCGAAACAAAATGATCTGTTTTTGTTGGATGTTGATGGGAATAAAATCATAAAAAATTACGAACGTTTTCTGCCAGATGTATTAACCTTAGAAACGGTGTTAGCAGTATTTTTTATTTTTTTAGGAATAGGATTAATTTTAGGAATAGGTTATTATGAAAAAGGGCGTAAAAGTTAAATTATTTGGTTTATTAGGAAAAAATATTGAGTATTCTTTTTCAAGAGGATATTTTTCCGATAAATTTCAAAACCTAAAGCTAAAAAAACATAAATACGTAAATTTTGATTTAGGGGATATTAAAAATTTTCCGATGATAATTCAGCAAAATGAAAATTTAAAAGGATTTAATGTCACAATTCCTTACAAAGAAAAGGTGATTCCTTTTTTAGATAAATTAGATAAAACTGCTAAAAAGATTGGAGCTGTTAATAC
>CAJWAC010000113.1 GCA_913020555.1 uncultured Polaribacter sp.
GCAGATAAACCTGACTTTTATCAAACTAAAGAATTTGATTCTGTAATTTCTTTAAAAGCAGAAACACACAATTTCCCTACGACAGTTGAACCATTTAATGGAGCTGCAACTGGTTCTGGAGGAGAAATTAGAGATAGACTTGCAGGAGGAAAAGGTTCTTTACCGTTAGCAGGAACTGCTGTTTATATGACTTCATATTCACGTTTAGAAGAAAATAGACCTTGGGAACAAAAGTTTGAAGCTAGAGATTGGCTGTACCAAACTCCTATGGATATTTTAATCAAAGCTTCTAATGGAGCATCAGATTTTGGAAATAAATTTGGGCAACCTTTAATTGCAGGCTCAATTTTAACTTTTGAACATCAAGAAAATTCAGCTTCAAGTGATGCCAAGGCTAGAAAACTTGGTTTTGATAAAGTAATCATGCAAGCTGGTGGAATTGGTTATGGAAAAGCAGAACAAGCTTTAAAAGATACACCTAAAGAAGGTGATAAAATTGTAATTCTTGGTGGAGAAAATTATAGAATTGGAATGGGTGGTGCTGCAGTTTCATCTGCAGATACAGGAGCGTTTGCCTCAGGAATTGAATTAAACGCAGTACAAAGATCAAATCCTGAAATGCAAAAACGTGCTGCAAACGCAGTTCGTGGAATGGTAGAAAGTGACGAAAATTTTATTGTTTCTATTCACGATCATGGTGCAGGAGGTCATTTAAATTGTTTATCAGAATTAGTTGAAGACACAGGTGGTAAGATCGATTTAGATAAATTACCAGTGGGTGACCCTACGTTATCTGCAAAAGAAATTATTGGTAACGAATCTCAAGAAAGAATGGGATTAGTTATTGCTGAAAAACATACCGAAACTTTACAAAAAATTGCGGAACGAGAACGCTCACCAATTTATACAGTTGGTGATGTTACCGGTGATGATAGATTTACTTTTGAGTCTAAAAAAAATGGTGATAAACCTATGGATTTAGCAATGGAAGATATGTTTGGTTCATCACCTAAAACAATTTTGACAGATAAAACCGTTATAAGAAAATATAAAAACCCACGTTACAAGACAAAGAATTTACAAATCTATTTAGAACAAGTTTTACAGTTAGAGGCTGTGGCCTGCAAAGATTGGTTAACAAATAAAGTAGATAGATGTGTAGGTGGTAAAGTAGCAAAACAACAATGTGTTGGTACTTTGCAAATACCTTTGAATAATGTTGGAGTAATGGCATTAGATTACAATGGCAAAGAAGGTATAGCAACTTCAATTGGACACTCCCCTATTTCTGGATTAATTCATCCTGAAGCAGGTAGTAGAAACTCAATTACAGAGGCTTTAACCAACATAATTTGGGCACCTTTAAAAGACAATTTAGATGCTGTTTCTTTATCTGCAAACTGGATGTGGCCTTGTAAAAATGAAGGTGAAGATGCTAGATTATTTAAAGCTGTTCAAGCAATTTCAGAATTTTCTATGGAGTTAGGGATTAATGTTCCAACAGGGAAAGATTCTTTATCAATGAAGCAAAAATATCCTGATGGCGATGTTATTTCTCCAGGAACCGTGATTATTTCTGCTGCAGCAAATTGTAATGAAATTAGCAAAGTAGTTGAACCTGTTTTACAAATTGATGGCGGAAACATTTACTACATCAATATTTCTCAAGACACTTTTAAATTAGGAGGTAGTTCTTTTAATCAAGTATTAAATACAATTGGTAATGAAGCCCCTGATGTAAAGAATGCTTCTTACGTGAAAACTGTTTTTAATACAATTCAAGATTTAATTAAAGCCGATAAAATATCAGCTGGTCACGATGTTGCTTCTGGTGGATTAATTACAACTTTATTAGAAATGTGCTTTGCAGATGTAAGTTTAGGAGCTGATTTTAATATATCATCTTTAAACGAAGAAGATTCAATAAAAGTATTATTTGCTGAAAATTCAGGTATTGTTTTTCAAGCTGATGCATCCATTGAGAAGATTTTATCAGAAAATAATATTTCATTTTCTAATATTGGTACTTCAAATAATTCTGGTATTGTAAATATAAAAAACAATGAAGATGCTTTTTCTTTTAATGTTGCAGCGTTAAGAGATGTTTGGTACAAAACATCATTCTTATTAGATCAAAAACAAACTGCAAATAATTTAGCAAAAGATAGATTTGATAATTATAAAAAACAACCTTTACACTATACTTTTCCAAATCATTTTACCGGAAAGCTTCCAATAAATGATTTTTCTAAAACTAGACCAAAAGCTGCAATTATTAGAGAAAAAGGAAGTAATTCTGAGCGCGAAATGGCAAACGCTATGTATTTAGCTGGTTTTGATGTTAAAGATGTGCATATGACAGATTTAATTTCTGGTCGTGAAACCTTAGAAGATATTCAGTTTATTGGAGCCGTTGGTGGATTTTCAAATTCTGATGTTTTAGGATCTGCCAAAGGTTGGGCAGGAGCTTTTAAATATAACAAAAAAGCAAATACAGCCTTAAAAAACTTCTTTAAAAGAGAAGACACCTTATCAGTTGGAATTTGTAATGGCTGTCAACTTTGGATGGAGTTAGAACTCATCAATCCAGAACATAAAGTTCATGGAAAAATGCATCATAATGATTCTAAAAAACACGAAAGCTCGTTTACATCAGTAAAAATTCAAGAAAATAATTCTATAATGTTATCTTCTTTAGAAGGATCAGAATTGGGTGTTTGGATTTCTCACGGAGAAGGGAAGTTTCATTTACCAGAATCTGAAGAAAATTATAATATTGTTGCAAAATATGGTTATGAAGGTTACCCTAATAACCCAAATGGTTCTGACTTTAATACTGCAATGATGTGCGATAAAACTGGTAGACATTTGGTAACTATGCCACACATAGAACGCTCTACTTTTCAATGGAATTGGGCTAATTACCCAAATAATAGAAAGGATGAAGTTACACCTTGGCTAGAAGCTTTTGTAAATGCAAAAAAATGGATTGAAGCAGAAAAAAATTAATTTAAAAATTATAAAAATTATTACATATCTTTACGAAGTTAATTATTAATGTTTTGGGGGAAACAAATAATTAATTTTTTTAAAGCAGAATCGGTTTGATTTAACTGATTCTGTTTTTTGCTTCTTTAAGTATGTTTAACTCAATTACAACATTAGAAAAATCCAACCCATTTCTGAAATACTGTCACAAATGTATTTTCTTTTTGTCTTTTAATAAAACTCTTAAACCTTCTATAATGAAAACAAAAATTACTTTATTTATTTGCTTTTTTCTATCAATTACTTTTTTCGCCCAACAAACAATTGAAGCAAATGAAATTATGAAAGATATTAAAGCAGGGAAATCCATCTCATACCAAAACGCTAAAATTGTAGGAATCTTAGATTTTACTTTTATGGATGAAGCGTTAGAGAAACTTCCAAGAAAAAAGAAAAATAGCTGGTGGGGAAACAACAATAACAGTAACGAAATAAAGAAAATAATAGAAATAAAAGTATCTTTTATAAATTGTACGTTTAAAGATGATGTTTTAGCATATATACCTGATGAAGATTCAGGCTATACATTTACTGCTAGTTTTGAAAATGAAGCAATTTTTAGAAATTGTAATTTTCAAAGAAAAGCCATGTTTAAATATTCTAGATTTGAAAAAGACACTGATTTTTCTGGTGCTAATTTTGATGATGACACAACATTTAAATACGCAAAATTTGATAACAACATTAGCTTTAACAACACAAAATTTTCTGAAACAGCAACATTTAAATATGCAAAATTCAATAGAAATGTAAGCTTTTCCAATTCAATTTTTGAAGATTCCGCTGTATTTAAGTATACACAATTTAATGATGGTGTGTCTTTTAATAACACAAATTTTAAAGAAGATTTAAATATAAAACACATGAAAGTTTCTGGTGATTTTAATATTAATAAAATGAATGTAGGTTATGACATTGATGCAAAATACACCCAAATTAATGGAAAAAGTTTCAACAAATACGTAATTGAAAATAACAATTAAGAACATAAAATTTTAATTGGAAGGTTGACAGATTGTCAACCTTTTTTTTGTATGAACAATTTAGTAACTTGTCCAAAAATAAAACTATATGTCTGATAACGTTACAAGAATTTTTGATTTCGCCTACCATCAATTAAACAATAGACCAATTGAAAAATGTTTCAATTACAAACAGAATGGAACTTGGAAATCAATCTCTACAAAAAAATATGTTGAAGATATTAATAAAGTAAGTTGCTCTTTACTCAGTTTAGGAATACAACCTAATGATAAAATAGCTGTAATTAGCTCCAATAACAACCCTAATTGGCACAGTTTAGATATTGGAATCCTGCAAATAGGAGCACAAAATGTTCCTTTATACGCAACCCTTTCAGAAAAAGATTATGCATATATATTAAATCATTCTGATGCTAAATATTGCTTTGTTTCAGATGATGATTTGTACAAAAAAGTAAAAGCCATTGAAAGTAAAACACAACTTAAAGGCATATATTCATTAAGTGAAATTGATACTGATTATAGCTGGAACTCTTTTTTAAGCATAGGAGACAAAAAAGATTATAAAGATGAAATACAAAGTTTAAAAGAAAATATAAAACCAGAAGATTTAGCTACAATTATTTACACTTCAGGAACTACAGGAACTCCTAAAGGAGTGATGTTATCACATAAAAATATAGTTTTTACAGTTTTCAAAACGGCTAAAGCCTTAGATTTAACTGAAGGAAATAAAAGAATAATAAGTTACTTACCGATTTGTCATATTTTTGAAAGAACTGCCTCATATTACAATCAATTAATGAGTTTTGAAGTGTTTTTTGCAGAAAGCATAGACCAAATTGGAGATACAATAAGAGAAGTAAAACCAAATTATTTGGCAGTTGTCCCAAGGTTATTGGAAAAAATATTCGATAAAATTGTAGATAAAGGAAGTCATTTAAAAGGAGTGAAAAAAAGGCTATTCTTTTGGGCTCTTTCGCTTGGTGAAAAATATCAACCTTATCATAAGAATGGGGCTTTTTATAATTTTAAGTTAAATATTGCTCGAAAATTAATATTTTCTAAATGGCAAGAAGCTCTTGGAGGAAAATTACAATTTATGGTTGCTGGAAGTGCACCTACACAAGAAAGACTTATTAGAATTTTTACTGCCGCCGGTATTAGTATATTTGAAGGTTATGGTATGACGGAATCATCGCCTGGAGGAACATTAAATGATTTAAGAAATAATGGATTAAAAATTGGTACTGTTGGTAAAACTTTAGAAGGCATCGAAATTAAAATTGCAGACGATGGAGAAATTTTAATGAAGGGAGATAACGTGATGATGGGTTATTATAAAAATGAAGAAATGACCAAAAAAACAATCATTAATGGATATTTACATACTGGAGATATTGGTGAAATTGATAGCGAAGGATTTTTATCCATTACAGATAGAAAAAAAGAGATATTTAAAACCTCTGGTGGAAAATACATTGCACCTGCTGCTTTAGAAAGTGAATTAAAACAATCTAGATTTATAGAACAAGTAATGGTTATTGGCGAAGGTGAAAAAATGCCAGCAGCACTAGTACAACTTAACTTTGATTTTATTAAGGACTGGGCAAAAATTAAAGGATATGAAATTAAAGATTTTTCTTCGGATAAAAGAGTTATTGATAGAATTCAAAAAGAAATTGACTTTTACAACCAAGATTTTGGAAAATGGGAAAAAATTAAAAAGTTTGAAATTACTCCAAAAGAATGGACTATTGAAGCTGGTTTATTGACCCCAACAATGAAAATGAAAAGAAAGGTAATTAAAGAAAAACATAAAGATTTATATGAAAAAATATACAATTCATAACAAACAAACTCTTTAAATATGAATTTGTTATATTACCGAAATTTTACTACTTTGGCACA
>CAJWAC010000114.1 GCA_913020555.1 uncultured Polaribacter sp.
TTTAATGATTTAATTTAAAATTACTTTCTTTGTTTTTTTTTGAAAATAATTGTTTACGATCTGTCTTTCAACAGAATTCAAATAAATCAGGTAAATTTTGTGTACGAATGTATATTAATTAGTACATAAACTTTTATCCCGAAAGTTTTTAACTCATGACAATGGCAGGTCTCCTGGCTTGCGTCTTGTAATTGACCTTCCCAACAAATTTGTCAGTGGCTAAAGAATTAATTACAAGCTTTATAGCTTACAGTTGCGGGTACAGCTCTAGTTTTAAACTAGATTCCCTTTTAATTAGATGTGACCAAATTTACACATCTAAACCAAAATCGCTACAAAAGTAATTGTAATTTTTTTAAGAATCTAATAAAATAAAAACCAAATTTTATACCTTTATTTTTTATTAATAAGTTGACTTATGAGAATTGAAAATGAACTTAAATTAGGATTTAAAGATGTAATGATTCGCCCAAAAAGATCTACTTTGAAATCACGTTCAGAAGTAACTCTAGAAAGAGAATTTACCTTTTTACATAGTGATATTATTTGGAAAGGAATACCAATAATGGCTGCAAATATGGATACTGTTGGTACTTTTGAAATGGCAACAGCCTTATCAAAATATAAATTATTTACTGCTATTCATAAGCATTATTCTCTTAAACAGTGGACTGAATTTGCTTTAAACACATCTCACAAAGTTTTAAATAATATTGCTGTAAGTACAGGAACAGGAAACAAAGATTCTGAAAAAGTGAAGCAAATTTTAGAGGCATTTCCTCAAATTAATTTTATATGTATCGATGTTGCCAATGGATACTCAGAACATTTTGTGAATTTCGTAAAAAAAATGCGCCTAAACCATCCTAATAAAATCATAATTGCTGGTAATGTGGTTACAGGAGAAATGGTTGAGGAACTTTTAATCTCTGGAGCCGATATTGTAAAAGTTGGTATTGGTCCTGGTTCTGTTTGTACAACTCGCGTAAAAACGGGTGTTGGTTATCCACAATTATCTGCAATTATTGAATGTGCAGATGCGGCTCACGGAATTGGAGGACATATTGTTTCTGATGGAGGATGCAAAATACCGGGAGATTTAGCAAAAGCTTTTGGCGGAAGTGCCGATTTTGTAATGCTAGGTGGAATGCTTGCAGGTCATACAGAAAGTGGTGGTGAATTAATTGAAAAAAAAGGTGAGAAATTTAAATCTTTTTATGGAATGAGTTCTGAAACTGCAATGAATAAACATTCTGGTGGTGTTGCTAATTATAGAGCTTCAGAAGGAAAAACAGTAGAAGTGCCTTTTAAAGGTAATGTTGAACATACAATAACAGATATTTTAGGAGGAATAAGATCTACTTGCACTTATGTTGGCGCAAATAAACTAAAAAGTTTAACCAAAAGAACTACTTTTATTAGAGTTCAAGAACAAGAAAACCAAATATACTCGTAATGAAAACGTTTAAAGTTATTTTTAGCATACTGCTTATTATTTGTTGTTCTTGCAATAAGAACGTTGTAAAGGAGGATGGAAACAATCAAACTAAAAGTAAAATTAAATACGCTAAAGGCTTTGATATTGTTAAAGAAAATGGAAATAAAAAATTAATTATAAAATCTACCTATCAAAATTCAGATGAAGTTTACGAGTATATTATAAAAAAGAAAGTTTCAAATAATATTATAGACTATAAAAAGGAAGTTGTTGAGGTTCCTGTTGAAACTATAGTTGTTACTTCAACAACGCATATTCCTATGGTAGAATTACTTAATGAAGAAAGTTCAGTTGTTGGTTTTCCCCATTCAAAATATATTTCATCAGAAAAAACAAGAGCGTTAATTGATGTGGATAAAATTAAAGAAATAGGAAAGGAAAACTCTTTAAATACAGAAATTTTATTGGATTTACAGCCAGAATTGGTAGTAGGTTATAGTGTTTCATCTGCAGATAAATCTTTAATAACTATTAAAAAGTCTGGAATACCAGTAATCTATAATGCCGACTGGTTGGAAGAAACCCCACTTGGCAGAGCAGAATGGATTAAGTTTTTTGGTGTATTATTTGATAAGGAAAAAGAGGCAGACAGCATTTTTAATTTGATTGAAACAAACTATTCTAAAGCGAAACAAATTGCCTTAAAAGCTGGTAAAAAACCTACAATTTTATCTGGCGCGATTATGAGTAAAGATATTTGGAATTTACCTGCTGGAGAAAGCTTTGTCGCTCAATTTTTAAAAGATGCAAATTTAAATTATCTCTGGAAAGACTCAAAAGGAAAGGGCAGTTTATCCTTAAGTTTTGAAAGTGTTTTTGATAAAGGTGCTGAAGCCAATTTCTGGATCGCGCCTGGTTATTTTTCATCTAAAGAACAATTGCTTAAAAGTAATGAACTATATGCTCAATTTAAGGCTTTTAAAACAGGGAATATTTATACATCAACACTTAAAAAAGGAAAAACTGGCGGCATAATTTATTACGAACTAGCGGGAACTAGACCGGATTTAGTTTTAAAGGATATTATTAAAATTACAAATCCTGATTTATTACCAAATTATAAATTAACCTTTTTTGATAAAATGGAATAAATCATTTTACTAAACTCCACTCCAAAACGATTTTTTAATTTATGTTATCTGCTGTTTCTCTATAGTATTTGCTCTCATATATAGAAACAATGGAAAAGTAAATGTAATTGCAACTAAAAAGGTTAGCGGAATTAAAACCCACCAAAACCTAACCTTTAGTCGTAAAGACTCTGGAATTAAAAATGCAAAAAATGTAAAACAAACCACAGTTAAATCTGCGCCAAAAGATTTGCCTGCAAAATTTAGCTGCGCATCTTTAAAAAAGTCAATCAAATTAGGATTTTCTACTGTATTAAAATATTGAATGTTATAATACCAAGTATAACAAATTCCAATTACTGATAACACTAAATAAAGATGTTTAAGTTTCATAAAATAGTATTAAAATAAACTTTGCTGATTATCATCATCAGTTTTATTCTTTTTTTTCTGAATAGCTCTTTTTAAAAGTGCCTCTTTTTTACTGTCTTTATCAGAAGTGTCCAAAACATTTGATTTTTTAACCACGGGAACTTTTAAGGGTAACTTGTCTTCAATCACTTCTTCTTCAATTACCTCTATATCTTCAACCGTTTCTTCTTCTGGTAATTCATAGGGTAATGATTGTAATAAATTAACTTGCCTTATTTTGTCTGTTGTGAGTTGATTACCCAAAGCTTTTATGCCCTTAATGGCTATAAATTCTTCTAAATTTACTTCTTGGTTTTCTAAACTACGTTTAGAATAAATAATTTCTGCAACGGGTCTGTAATCTGTAGCAATAATTTCTAGTTTACTTTTGGCATGATCAGAAATAAATCCTTCTTCTTTATCCACATTTTCAATTATAAAACGTTTTATGTAATAGCGCTCTTTTTCACCATCAAAATATATAACTGAAATAGGTTTATTAGGAACCCATTTTTCTAAAACAATCATATCATGATCAAAATGCATCGATAAATCTGGTGATACTGCTTTAATTTTACCTGTTTGTCTTGCAATTAATAACTTGTCCTCTGCTTTAAATTCTCCTAATAGCTCTCCCCTTTCATCAACATTTAATCTCTGAACTGTATCGTCAAACCAAATTTTTCTTGGTTTTAATGTTGAAACTCCTGCCATTTTAAAATCGACATTTTTTATAGCATATTTGGTAACTGTATTCCCACGAACTCCTCTTCCTTTTACTCCTAAATCAGCAAAATCGATATCCCATTTCAGTTTTTTAATGCTACCAACTGCACGTAAATTTATAGTTACTACTTCCGCTTCTCCATTTGGATTTGCAGAAAAATACAATACTTTAGAACCTTTACTTCCGTTGGTTAAGTCGTATTCCTTATCGCGAGTTATTGAGGTTATATTAAAGCGTTTCATAAAGCTAGCGCCTTTTGTGCCATCTTTATACATGAAGTTGTAAACCGTTCTTTTATCTTTCTTTTTAAATACGGCAATATGTATGATATCTTTACCCACAAAAGTTTTAGAATCAATTTTGGTAACCATCATTTTACCATCTTTTCTAAACGTAATAATATTATCAATATCTGAGCAATCGCAAACAAATTCATCCCTTTTTAAAGATGTGCCAATAAAACCTTCTGCTCTATTTACATAGAGTTTCGCATTTTTCATTGCAACTTTAGAAGCAATAATATCATCAAAAATTCTGATTTCAGTTTTGCGCTCTTTACCTTTTCCGTAAGTTTCTTTTAAACGTTTGAAATAATCAATAGCAAATTCAACTAGATGCGCCAAATTACGTTTTACATCAGCAATTTTATCCTCTAAACTATCAATATGTTGTTTTGCTTTATCAATATCAAATTTTGATATTTTCTTAATTCTAATTTCTGTTAATCGAACGATATCATCTTTAGTAACCGCTCTTTTTAAATGCTTAATGTGAGGCTTTAAACCTATATCAATGGCTTCAACAACACCTTCCCATGTTTCCTGTTCCTCTATATCTCTATAAATTCTATTTTCAATAAAAATACGCTCTAAAGAAGCAAAATGCCACTGTTCTTCTAATTCGTGTAATTGAATTTCTAACTCTTTCTTTAGTAACTTTACTGTTAAATCTGTAGAATGCTTTAGCATTTGAGAAACACCAACAAAAACGGGTTTATTATCTTCAATGGTGCAACATAATGGTGAGATAGATGTTTCACAATTTGTAAAAGCATATAAAGCATCTATAGTTTTATCTGGAGAAACATTAGGTGGTAAATGCACTAATATTTCAACTTCTGCAGCCGTATTGTCTTCGATTTTTTTTATTTTAATTTTTCCTTTATCATTGGCCTTTAAAATACTATCAATTAAAGATTGGGTTGTAGTTGCAAAAGGAATTTCATTAATTACTAATGTTCGTTTGTCTAATTGATTAATTTTTGCTCGAACTCTAACTTTACCTCCTCTTTTACCATCATTGTAATTGGTGAAATCTGCAATTCCGCCAGTTAAAAAATCAGGAACTATTTTAAAACTTCTCCCTTTTAAATATTTAATAGAAGCGTCAATTAATTCAATAAAATTATGAGGTAATATTTTGGTTGATAAACCTACTGCAATTCCTTCTGCTCCTTGAGCTAATAAAAGAGGAAATTTTACAGGTAAATCTATAGGTTCTTTTCTACGACCATCGTAAGATAATTTCCATTGTGTAGTTTTGGGATTAAACACAACATCCAAGGCAAATTTTGATAATCTAGCTTCAATATATCTTGATGCTGCTGCCCTATCACCTGTTAAAATATTCCCCCAATTTCCCTGCATATCTATTAGCAATTCTTTTTGGCCAATTTGAACCATTGCATCTGCAATAGAAGCATCTCCGTGAGGATGATATTGCATTGTATGACCAACGATATTCGCTACTTTATTGTAACGACCATCATCTAAATCTTTCATAGAATGCATAATTCTACGTTGCACAGGTTTTAAACCATCTTCTAAAGAAGGCACTGCTCTTTCTAAAATTACATATGAGGCATAATCTAAAAACCATTCTTTGTACATTCCTGTAACTTTAGTGATGGTCTCTACTGCATCATTCTGATTTTTTA
>CAJWAC010000115.1 GCA_913020555.1 uncultured Polaribacter sp.
TGTTCAATATGATTACTAATCAGAGCCCGTTCATCTTCAAGGTTGGTATTGGTGATAGAGGTATTACGCAAGCTTAGCTCATCATTAACGATTCGATTAATGACAGCCATTCTATTTTCAAAATAGCCCTGAATTTCTCTTTCAGTACTGTTTACATTG
Source organism: uncultured Polaribacter sp. (assembly GCA_913020555.1). GTDB lineage: Bacteria > Bacteroidota > Bacteroidia > Flavobacteriales > Flavobacteriaceae > Polaribacter. Next base: position 160 of record CAJWAC010000115.1, read on the forward strand.
CTGGCTCCAGATGCAGGCAAACCATTCACCGCATCTATCTCAGCTTTTTCTTTAACCCCTAATTGTTCAGATATCTGATCCAGGTTAATATTACATTCATCGGTAAGGCCCGATTTCCCTTGATAAACAAAGTTCTTTTTAATTTTATCGGCCCAATTCATAATATTTCGTTATAGAGTGATCATTGTTAGCGGCTAATTAGACTGCATATTTTATATTATTCTTTGTTACCTTCAGACTCATAACTTTCTTTTGTATCATTATCCATAGTATCTCCAGACTCACTAAAAGCATCACCCCAATCTAGCTCAGATTCCTCTTCAGCAGCGTCTTTTTCATCCTTAAGTTCTGACTCAAAATTCTCTTTTGCATCATTATCTTTAATTTTCACCAACATAGTTCCAATTAAAGAAATAATAATTCCAACACCTGCAATAAACATAGGTAATAAAACAGGGCCAATTCCTCCGAAAGCATCAGAAATGCTTCCTCCCATATCTTTAATTACATAGTTTCCTAGAACCATTGCAGCTAAAACCGTTGCTACATAAGAACCAAATAAATCGGCACCCATTCCGGCAACATCTCCAACATTATCACCAACATTATCTGCAATTGTAGCAGGGTTTCTTGGATCATCTTCAGGAATTCCTGCTTCAACTTTACCAACTAAATCTGCACCAACATCTGCAGCTTTTGTATAGATTCCTCCACCAACACGTGCAAACAATGCAATAGATTCAGCTCCTAAAGAGAATCCTGCAAGTGTTTCTAAAACAATGGTCATGTCCATTGTATTTGTCCACTCGCTTCCCATAAAGAACCAAAAGAAAAATATAAAGAATAATGTTAATCCTAAAACTGCTAAACCAGCTACACCTAATCCCATTACAGTACCACCACCAAAAGAAATTTTAAGTGCATTTGGCAAGCTTGTACGTGCAGCTTGTGTTGTTCTTACGTTTGTTTTTGTAGCGATCTTCATTCCGATGTTTCCTGCAAATGCAGAAAAGATGGCTCCAAAGATAAAAGCGACTACGATTAACCAGTGTGTAGTTGGAACTAAAAATGATACAATCGCCAATAATATACTTACTATGACTACAAAAATAGCAAGAAGTCTATATTCTGCATTTAAAAAAGCTAATGCTCCTTCATAAATGTGGTCTGAAATTTCTTTCATCTTTCCATCACCAGCATCTTGTTTCATTACCCATTTTTGTTTGACTATCATGTAGACTAGTCCTAAAAGCGCCAAAGCTATTGGCATGTAAATCATCATTGATTCCATATTATTTTTTATTTTAATAATTTGCTCGGCAAAAGTAATAAAATAGAGCCAAATAGAAAAGCCCTTTCACTTAGAATATGAAAGGGCTTTAATAAATTTTAGATTCAAGCTTTTTTTATTTTTTTATTAATTTTTTTATGGTAAACATTCCTTCATTTGAGTATATTTTCACCAAATACAATCCGCTAGTTAAGTCTTCAATATTATACACTGATGTATTTACATTGTATTCTTTTAATTTTTCACCTAGGAGCGAGTATATTTCAATTTTGTTTAATTCAATTTGGGATGAATTAATATTGAATGTATTTGAAGTAGGATTTGGGTATATTTTAATGTTATTACTCCATATACTATCATCCAAACTCAACGAACTACAATTACTTCCAACTTCGTAAGATAAATATTTAGTTACTGCTAAACCTCCTGCAAAGGCAAATTTACAAGCATAACTGATGGTTTGCCCTTCAGTAAAACCACTTAACGTTTTAGTGAATATTAAACCTGATGAATTAGTCATAGGCGTTTCAATAAACGGATTTTCTTGCCACAAATATGCTATTACCCCAGTTCTATCTGTATCTAATAATTCAAAAGTGAAAATCACATCTGTTCCGGAAGTTTCAAAACTGTAATTGTAACCCGTATTGAATTCACCTTGTGAAGCTTCAGAATCTGAACCAGAACATTCTGTATTTTCGTCTGGTGTCGTACTTATTTGAATAACAATTGGATTATTGTCTGCTTCATTTCCAGATAAATCAGAGGCTTCTATGCTAAATTCATAAAGGGTATCTGGAGTTAAATTGTTAATGATTAAAGATTCTTCATTACCTGAACTACCCGTTGCTGTTGCTGTCTCAGAACCATAACTTACCTCGTATGAAATTGTTCCTGAATCATCATTTGCATTTAAAAGTAACTCGATAGTTCTCGAAGAAACAGTTCCTACAGATGCAGTAAAATTTGTAGGACCTTCAATATCATCTTCGCTTGAACAGTCATTTCCAACAACATAGCTGAAGTATTTTGTCACAGCTAAGCCACCAGCAAAAGCAAATTTACAAGCATAACTTATAGTTTGACCTTGAGAGAGCCCATTGATGGTTTTTGAAAATGTTAATCCAGACACTTGTTCCATTTGAGTTTCTGTGAATGGATTTTCCTGCCATAGGTAAGCAACCACACCGGTTTTATCTGTATCTAATAATGTAAAAGAAATGGTGACTTGAGAACCTACTGTTTCAAATAATACTTCGTAACCAGTTGAAAAAGATCCTTGTTGAGCTTCATTTGAGATTTCTGAACAAGACATTACTTCGTTAACAGTTACAGTTACAACCTGAGAAGTTCCTTGGTCAGAATTATTATCTGTTGCAATAGCAGAGATTTGGTGCTCTCCAACTTCTGCGTTAGTCAAGGTAAAACTAAATGGTTCAGAAGTGTCTTCCCCTACTTTTTCTGTTCCATCATAAAATTCCACCAATGTAATTGTTCCGTCTAAATCTGTAACAGTAGTAGTGATGTTAATATCTTCACCTTCTTGAAAAGATGATCCTTCATTGGGTGAAGTTATAGATATTGATGGGCTTGAATTTCCTGTTTCAGAAACAATAACTAATACTTCATCAGTTGCATCATATGTTCCGTCACTTACAGTTAATTTAATTTTATATATTCCTTCAACTAAGTTGTTAATTTCAGGAGATACTATTGAATTATCTGTAAAACTAATATTTGAAGGGCCATAAACTTGTTCCCAATTGTAAGTGATAGCTTGGTCTTCAGGATCATTACTCAACGTTCCATTTAATGTAGTAGAAGTCTCAGGTATGATAACATTTATATTTTCTCCTGCATTGGCTACAGGTGGAGAATAGGGGAGAGGACTGGCATAAGAAAATACCATTTCACCGATGTTAAACTCTCCTTCATCGATAAATAATCTCAATATTTGTTCACCTTGCCTTAGTTCTATATTGGTCACATTTTTAGTAGACCATGAATTCCAATCATCAGTGGTTTGCATATTTATGGAAGGACTTACAGTATTTCCATCAACTTCAAAATGAAAAGGACCTCCTCCATTTGAATTCCCAGAAGCATATCGAAAACTCAAATTATACAATCCTGCTGTTTCAACATTAATCGAGTATTCTAGCCATTCTCCTGAATTGTTCCATCCTACAGTAGCTCCTTCATTTGTATCTGAAACCGCATCTACATATTCATTGGTTCTAAAATCACCTTCATTAATTTGAGACATGTCTAAATATGAAATATTCTGACCAACTCCTCCTTCAAATTTGTCATAAAATCCGGCTTCAATTGTACCTGGAATTTCAAATGATGTTCCAAGGTAGGGGACTTGTTCTCCTACTTGAATTGTTACAATATTTGAAACATTAAACTCTTGGTTTACATATACTTTTGCATACATTCCGTGAACACCAAGTAATAAGTCATCTGCCTCAATTTCATATGGAACAGTATCGTCTTGACCAATTAATGTAGAGCCATCATAAAATTCCACATTAGTTATTCCTGAGCCTGTAACCTCTAATGAAAGGGTTACGCTCCCTCCAGCAAATGCTTGGTTAAAATTAGAAGATAAAACTCCATTGACATCAATATCTCTACTCGTTGCCATCTGATTTGCTGGAACATCGAGCATAAAATTATCTGAAAAAGTTACTGTAATTGGGTTGTCTGAGTAATTGTGTGCAACATAAGTTAATTCACCATTATTTGAAAAAGCTGCAGATATCGGGTGATTTGCTGTGATTGAAGTATCTATTGTTCCAAGAGTATTCATATTATGCAACCAATGATAGGTTTGAGCATCTGATATACCAAATTTTAATGCTCGATTTGGATATGAGTTATATAATTCTATGGCAGCCTCGGCGTCAGTTAATGAAAGATATTTCCAATAGGTGTCATGCCATAAATTAGGGTTTTCTTCATTATTAAGTATGCCTGTATTAGATGTCATTTCATTCCATAATGAAGTTGCGTAGTCTTGATGATGACCTAAATAAAGCGACCCTCCATGAATTGGGTATAACTCTATTCCGTAGGAAGCTGCAATGTCCGAGGTCCAAAAAGTTCCATTGTCAAATGAATTCCCCCAAACTCTAGAAACAAGACTATATTCCTGCGTAAACGGTGCTGTAGAAGCAGCAAAATTTTGTTGATATATATCAAACCAATATTCCTCTACCGCAGTTTGTTCAGTGGTGTAAATATAAATCCCTAAGTCTCTAATTTCGTCATTTTCTGTGATACTTCCCCAATGAATTAATGAGGATGCAAATTGCATACTTTCTGATGTTGATTCTTGATCATTTCCACCCGGAAAGCTTGCAAATCCATTAGCCCAACTATGACCAGCATAAGGGCTAAAGTTTCTTAAAAAAGGAAAATCTTGATCATCTCTGTCATAAGAGGCAGCGTCTCTAATTAATAGATTAATCATCTCCCCCCATTCGTTAGCCCAACCAGGCTCAAACTGTTCCATAAATGCTGCTGCATGTATAAAGTATCCCCAATGGAAATGATGATCATTAATGTTATTATCTTGGCCATGTCCGGCAGGATACCCTATCATTGTAGACCAATCATTATTGTAATAAAAAATAAATGCAACTTCTCCAGATTCTGCTTTAAGCCAATCCTCTAGACGTTCCTTAATGGTTGAAACCATTTTGTCTTTAGCTTCAATATCTCCAGTTTGATCAGCAATTCTAGCTGTTTGAATCATTCTATTCATCATCTGACCTTCATTGTATGAGTCTGTCCATGATGCTAGGGCATCGTTTTCGATTTGTGAAATTTTTTCATCCATATCAGATGGGCTAAACCCCTCACTGTAATTTGCCAAATAGGGAAGTGTAGGTAAAATTCCTTTAAAAGTATTTTCAACCACAAAACTATTTCCGTTAAGTGTCTTCAAATCTCCTCTTACAGAACTATACGTGTATTCATTAGGTGTGTTAGAGTTAGTCGCTAAATTATTCCATTGATGTGGAAGTAACCCCAATAGCATC
>CAJWAC010000116.1 GCA_913020555.1 uncultured Polaribacter sp.
GTCACAGTATTTATCATTTGTAGAAGCAGAAGAGATTGACATTACAGATGCTAATGAAGATGATGTTTTATTAAAAAGAAATGGTAAGTTAGTTCGTCCAGTTAGATTGGCAAATGGTCTTTATAGATTTAAAGAGGGTTCTAATATTGATAGAGTCGTGTTAGATTGTATTACGAGTTTACAAAATGGTGCAGATTTACTTTGGATTGAAACTCCGACTCCAAATGTTCAGCAAATTGCTAAGATGGTGAATAGGGTTAAAGAGGTTGTTCCGAATGCGAAGTTGGTGTATAATAATTCTCCTTCCTTTAATTGGACATTAAATTTCCGAAATCAAGTGTATCATGAAATGCTTACTGAAGGAGAAAATATGACAGGGTATGATAGGAATAATTTAATGGATGCTCAATATGATGGCTCCGAACTGTGCCATCGTGCAGATCAAAAAATTAAAACGTTTCAAATAGATGGTGCAAGAGAGGCTGGAATTTTTCATCATTTAATTACGTTACCAACCTATCATACAACAGCATTACATATGAATGATTTAACTGAAAGTTATTTTGGTAAAGAAGGTATGCTGGCCTATGTAAAAGGAGTTCAAAGGCAAGAAATTAGAAAAGGAGTTTCTTGTGTGAAACATCAAAGAATGGCCGGTTCAGATCTTGGGGATGATCATAAATCCTTTTTTGCAGGTGATAAAGCTTTAAAAGCTGGGGGAGAGAACAATACTTCAAATCAATTTGAAGTTCCTAAAACATTACATAATGTTATAGATAAAATTACAAAGGTAGCTTAGTGAAAGGTTATTGATAAATTGAAAACCTCTTTGAAGTATTTTCAAAGAGGTTTTCAATTTTATTTACTTATTTTCTAAGGAGTGAGAAGTTCCCTTTTTTATTGATTGGTGATTTACTTTCATCTGCTGGTATGAGTTGTATATTAAACCAATAATCATCAGAAGGAAGTATTTTACCATTGTACATTCCGTTCCATCCTTGGCTGTCAATAGGCACTTGTGCGACTAATTTTCCAAAACGATTAAAGATATTAATACTGCTGTTTGGATAAAAGGTTTTATTGGCTCCTTTTACCACCCACGTATCATTTTTCCCATCGCCGTTAGGAGTAAAGAATTTAGGGAACTGAATCACAGAAATAGTGAATATTTCGTCTTGTACACATCCATTTTTATCATTTACAATCACTGTATAGACACCACCTTCTAGATTTTCGAAAAGGGGTTCCTCTTGGAATCCTATTGAAGGGATTCTAGTAGTGTCGTCGGTATTAAAAATGGCAAATTGATAGTCTCCTTTTCCTAAAACTCCATTTTCGGTGTCAATTGCAATAGAGATATTATTTTCCGATCCAATAGCATTTGATTCATCTATAATGGTAATAAGGCTTTCTTGTAGAGTGGCCTTTTCAGATTCTTTGACAAAGATGGTTCTTTGTCTCTGGCAGGTAGTTGTAATATCAGTTGCTTTAATGGTGTATTCACCACCAGCAGAAATAATTAAAGACTGGTCAGTTCCTATGATGTTTCCAGTACTATCTGTCCATTGATAGGTATAGTCACCAGCAGGATCTTCTGCCTCTACAGTGTATGGTGTTGTATAGTTTAAACATAGTATTTGTGGATTATCAGGGTCTTCTCCAGTAACAGAAAAACGAGGCAATTCTTTAACAATAAGAAGGAATGTTAGATCATCGTTCACACAGCCTGTAGCTTTGTTTTCAATGCGCACAAAAATGGTTTCTTCTCTTGTAGTATTGGAATAGGGTGTTGGTAAGGGATTTGTTCCATCAGTTGCATCTGTTTGATTTAGGTGAAAGGATACATTAAAGTCATCAGGATCTTGTGTTGCTCCTAAAATAGTTGGAATTTGAATGTTAAAATCAATATCTTCAACCAACCCATTCGTATCATCTCCATCAAGATCAGTATCACACAGCGATAAATTAGAAAGTGTATTGTCTGGATTTGCTAGTGGTTCTGCATTAACAATAACATCAAAATTAGAGATTCCATTCGTACATTGATTCGTTTGATTAAAGACCCGTATAAAGATTGTTTGTCTGTTTGGAATGGTATTCGAAAATGGGCTTAATAACCTTCTTGTATCTGTTTGTGCATCGTCAAGAGAAGCATGATAACTAACAGAAAATAGAGTAGGGTCTTGGTCTCCAAGAATATCAGCAGTTCTGCTTTGTAAATCTATATTTTGAGAGAATCCATTTCTAGCAGAACCATCAAGATTGTCGTCACAGACTTCAATATCTTCGGCAAAATTTGCAATAGGAAGCGGATTTACAATAATATTAAAAGAAGTATGATCTGTAAAGCACTCTGTTGTATTATTGGTTACTCTTACAAAGATGGTTTGAGCATCTCTAGTTGTATTTGTATACGGAGATGTAAGAGGATCTGTTGCAGAATTTGCATTTTCAGCAGAGTCATAATAGGTAACAGTGAACTCTGTTGGGTTTTGAGTTCCAAGAATAGCAGGTGTTTGTTCTTCTAAGTTAAAAGATTGAATAATTCCATTTATGCCACTACCATCGTCTGAGTTATCACATTCTTCAAGATTTTGAATGGTCTGAGCGGTTGGAACAGGATTTACATTTAGAGTAATGTGAGTTCCAAAGCCAAGACAATCATTGTCTAAATTACTATCAACACGTATGTATATTTCTTGTGAATTTGGATAGCCAATATTTCTATAATTACGAATGTCAGTAATGGTATTAATTTCAGCAAGGGCATCAGCTTGGTTTCTGTAATAGGTAACGGTTAATTGTTGCCCGGTAGGGAAGAGTGCAATTACTTCAGGAGTAACAGAGCTAAAGTCAAAGGAGGAAACACCATCAATATCAGAATTATCAGAAGTATCATTTCCATTAAGATCTAAAAAGTCATCACATTGAGTGAATACTCTTTGAAAAGTATCAGGAATTCCAGTGGTAGATACAGTAAGGGTTACTTCAGAAATTCGGTAACACCCAAAAGCGGTGGTAGCACGTGCCCAAACTGTATCTGTATTAACAGTTCTATTAGAGAAGGTGAGTGCTAGAGGATCAGAAAAGGCATTGGAATTAGCATTCGCATCCGCAAGAGTGGGGAAGAATGTAAATGTTTCATTGAGATAATCTGGGGAGATGTCTGAAGCAGCCTCGTTCAAATTAAAATTAGAGAAACCATCAGTATCATTATCACATTGTTTAAGTTCTACTGTAGAACTTATTATTGGTAATGGACTTACTACGATATTAAACGATTTAGAAGCATCAAAACAAGTAGTGTTATCTTTATTTTCTACTCGAACAAATATTTGTTGGGTATTTATAGTTGTATTTGTGTAATTGGCTGTTTTATCAACTAGATCTGTGGTTGCATCTGATTGTGCACCAGCTAAAGTTGTATGATATGAAACATTGAATTGTAAAGGGTCTAATGCACCAAGAATTTGAACATCTTTTGTTGAGAGTATAAAGTCATTTACAAACCCATCGGTATCAGAACCTATAGAGGTATTGTCACAGACTCTGTATTCGGTTGGGTTTTGAGGAATGGGTAAGTCTGTAACTGTTAGCTGAAAATCTGTAATTGCAAAACAAGCATTAGGAGCATTTTTATTGTGTACACGAGCGTATATAGTTTGTGAACTAAATGCTGTTGGATTGGTATATGGATTTGCTAAGGCTGTTCCTGCAACATTTGCAGTTGCATCTGCCATGGAGGTAAAGTACAAGACATCAAATGTATTTGGATCTAAACTGTTAAGAATATCAGAAGCTTTATCTACTTGAAGGTTAAAACTATTAAAACCATCTCTATCTGTATCACAAAAGTTGATATCTGAAGGTTTTGTAGCTGTAGCAGCCTCAAAAACACCAATATTGAAAGTTCCTTCAAGTTGTGTAACATTACCACAGTCATCTGTTAGCTCTATAGTTAACGTATACTTACCACTATCATTAAGTGTTAAATTATTTAGAATTAAATTTGCAGAAGTCGATACGGTAGATGTTGTCGTTCCATCATCAAAAATCCACTCGTAAGTGATACTAGTACCTGTAACGTTATTTGCAGGTGTAATTGTTTTGTTATCCCCTGTGCAAAATTGTAAATCTTGGTCGTTAATTACTTCACCAGTGTCATTGTCCTCGATATCAATTGGTAACAATAAAGAGGATATGAAAGGGGGTAAACCTTGTGTAGATTTTTGTCCTCCTAAACTAATTGCATCTTTAGTAAAAATGACGTCAGTAGCATTGGTATTAGGATTTTCAATTACATCTAGAAATGTAGCGTCACCATCAGTATCATCATATGCCAAAGGTATCGTTGCATAAATTTTTCCATCAGGTCCTAATTGTAAAGCTCCTCTGTAACCAATCTGTTCATGTATTAAGACTTTTGAAGCCTCGATATCTGTAGCAGTTAAGTTGTATTGAAATAGTTTATAGGTTGTTTCTGTATCTGCTAAAGTTGCTCTGAACCCAGAAGTAGAGGATACATAAAGTTTTTCTGAATTTCTAGAAAACTCAACGCCATATGCTTCTCCATCATTAACGTCATTAAAAATAGAAATACCGTCATTAGCAATAAAACCAGTTTCATTATCAAAACTATATAACAATAAATCGTTATTGGTATTTTGATTTGCAATGGCTAGTCTTTTACCGTCAGGTGAAAGTTTTAAATAACCTCTAGTTCTAGATGTATTATTAGTTACTGTTGAAATTACTGGTGTTAAGTTTACGCCATTTTCATCGATTTTGTATGAATAGAAAAAATTAGAGACTTTAGTAACAATCCAATAGGTGTTGCAATCTTTACCTCTAACAGCAGCAACTTTTTCAGTCCAGTTATTTGAATTGGCAGTGGCTTGTGAAGCTAGGTCTTCAGAAAAGTTACCATTATTATTTTCATCAATTAATTCTCCTAACCCTGCATTTAAAGACATATCTATGGTGTATAAATCAAAGGCAGGATTTTGATTATCACCGACTGTAAAAAGGTAGTAAATTGATGTGGAACCAGGTTTTGGGATGATCATTCCTGATTGAGTACTTGAAGGATTTCCTCTTAGGTTATTTGCAGGACTACCATCTGAATAGCTCATAATTTGATCGTTCTTATTCCATACCGTTATTCCATCTGTATAAAAAAGTAAATTACCA
>CAJWAC010000117.1 GCA_913020555.1 uncultured Polaribacter sp.
GCAGGAGTAAATCCTCTTCCTAGTGTTTATGAAAATACTAGTAATCCTGAAGTGATCTATATTAGAGTAGATAATGACACTACTGCAGAATCACTTTGTTACGATACTACACAGGCAACACTATCGGTTAATTTATTGCCTGAGTTTACCTTGCCAGAGAGTTACATGGCTTGTATAAATCTCAATGGAACTGAACTTGTAGGGCCAACTGTAATGGAAATAAATCTTCCATCTAGTGAGTATAGCTTTGAATGGTTCGATCCCGCTGGTAACCTAGCAGCAACAACTGCTACTCATGTGCCTTTAATGGATGGAACTTATACTGCTGTTGCTACTAATCTTATTACAGGCTGTCAAGCAAGTGTTACTACAGTAGTGGACTCTAGCTCTCCAGCTGAAGTAGAGGCTGTAGTAACTACTGACTTTTTTGCTGACCAGCATATTATAGAAGTAACTGCTGTAGGTACGGGTGATTACGAATACCAACTAGATGATGGGCCATGGCAGACAAGCAATACCTTTATAGGAGTATCTCCTGGATACCATATAGTAACCGTTAGAGATCTTAACGGCTGTGGTATTGGAACAGATCAAGTCCTTGTTATTGACTACCCTAGATTCTTTACCCCTAACGGTGATGGATATAATGATACATGGCATATAGAAGGAATACAATCTAGACCTCTGGCCGATATATACATCTTTGATAGGTATGGTAAACTCCTTAAACAATTAAGTCCACTTGGTAATGGCTGGGATGGAACCTATAATGGAAAACTAATGCCATCAACCGATTACTGGTTTACTATCACTCTAGATATACTTTATGGAACAGATGTAAGCCTTATTAAAACCTTTAAAGGTCACTTTAGCCTTAAACGATAAAACCTAATCTATAACGAAATCTTGTAAGTAATCAAATCTTGGAGTAAGCTTTCCATTTTGAGTAATTTTTGATTTTTCTAATATTAAATCAGCATCATTGTTGAAAAAAGCTGGCAACACATACTCAATAAACATATCTGCAAATGCTTCACTAGCATCTCTTGGTAATTCACAAGGTAAATTATCAACCGCCATTACTACTACAGCATTCTCACACATATAGTCAATTTCACAATGCTTAATTGGATCATAACCATAGATAGGATTTTCAATGGTTGAAGGTCTAATAGTTGAGATAATAGGTCCATCAATATCGCAGCTAATATCTGCAATAACCTTAATATTAAAATCTTCAGAACTTATATTTTGCTTAGAGATTAATTTTGGTGCTTTTGGATTATGATAGTGACCAGCAATAAACATATCACTAGATTTACAAAACCTCATAAATGTAGAACTGTATTCTTGAGGGTTTTCATAAAAATGAGCCATTGTAGATTCATTATTATTTATTCTAGAATTGTAATCCAACACATCAACATTTACATATACAGGTTCATCAAAAGAATTATTTAGAAATTCATTGACACCAACCTGTTTAATTTGCAAATAATCTAGTACTTCCTTAGCTCCAGAGCCTACTCTACCTTTTCCAGTTAAAACAATTTTTATGTTTGGTAGAATAATTTTATCTAACTCTTTATTAAATTCATTCCTGTCTTTTAGATTACATGCTTTAGGAAGATTAAATAATCCTTGTTTTAATCCAAGAGCTCTTAACACATTATATGTGCCAATTACCCCAGCAAAATATCCAAACCCTATTAATCTAATATTATCTTTATTAACAATGGTTTCATAATCATGAAGTTGAATATTCTTTTCTAAAATAGCCTGTAATAATTTCTTGTTATAGGTTTGCTTTTTGATAGTATGTGAAAAAAAGAAATATGGTTTGTTTGGGATAAGTTTGTCTATTGGGACCTCCTTTACTCCTATTAATATATCTGCCATAGATAAATCTTCAACGACAGACAAACCTAAATCTTCATATTCCTTATCAGAAAAAGATCTTATATCGCTCTTTTGAATTAAAAATTCAATTTGAGGAAATTTTTCTTTTGCTCTAATGCATTTACTAGGAGAAAATACCACCCTTTTATCAGGGGGAGTCTTAAATTCTTTTATTATACCAATCTTCATTCACATAAAATAATATTCAAAAATAGCTCCATTAAATTCGATGCACAAGTTTTTTGTATATTTGCCCCTCATTTTTTTGTTCATTGAAATAATGGGGTCGACTGGTTTTGACAGCAAGTTTAATTATACAATAAGCATGTCGCGCAATAAATTGTACGCGTAATAATCTATTTGAAATTTAAACGGCGAAAATAATTACGCTTTAGCTGCATAATCTGAATTATAGTAAGATTAGCCTAGTTTCCACAAGGTGGAAAAGCTAAATGTCTCTTGAAAGCCTTTGTTAACGGCGTTCTGTTAGAGACATCGTAAAAGTTAACATAGAAAATATGGAGTTTTGACATATTTTTGAAATTAAAAAACTAAGTAATACATAGGTAGTTTCTGATCAGTGTATTATCGAAAATTAAATAGAAACTAAACATGTAGAAAGTTGTTTAGTGTCTTGTTTGGACCCGAGTTCGATTCTCGGCGACTCCACGACATTATTCCCAAAAATAAATTTTATTTTTGGGAATATTTTTTTTGAATAAATAAGAAGAATTCAATATGAAGAATTCAATAATAATACTCTTGAGCCTACTGTGTTGTGTTTCATCCTGTACCACACAGCAACCTACATCCATCCAGGCAAATGTAACGATTAACACAGATGCGACTACCAAAACTTACAATCCTATGATTTTCGGAGGGTTTCTCGAGCATTTTGGGAAGCAAATTTATGGTGGTGTATTTGATCCTGGCTCTCCACTATCAGATAACAACGGATTTCGTACTGATGTCATTAACGCATTAAAGGAACTTAAAGTACCCGTTATTCGTTGGCCAGGAGGATGTTTCGTTGATGGCTATCATTGGATGAATGGAGTGGGTGAAAATCGTCAACCCAAAGATGATATTCGATGGGGAGTAATTGAGCCAAACACGTTTGGAACCCATGAATTTGTTGAGCTTTGCAGACTACTGAATGCAGAACCGTATATCTGCCAAAATGGTTTGGCGGATGTTCAAGAAATGAGTGATTGGGTTGAATACTCCAATGCAACTGAAGGAAAATTCGCCGACATGCGCAAAAAAAACGGACACCCTACCCCACTCAATGTCAAGATATGGAGTGTCGGAAATGAACAGTCAGGTCGCGATTATATTCATAAAGTACGTGATGCTGGTTTAGTTATGAAGGAGATGGATTCAAGTATTCTAGTAACTTGCTCAGGGATTCACGGTGGTTCACGTATAGACCCATATCTATTTGAAGCAGCAGGAGAATATTTGGATTATATATCGGCACATCAATACTGGATTGAAAACTGGCAAAAACATTCTACACCTAACTACTTGTCATGTATGATGCTTTCTGAGAAACCAGAATCTTATATTAAAAAGGTAATAAATCAAATCCAAACAGCAGAAAAAGAAGGCCATATTAATAAAGAGCAAATTAAAATTGCGTTTGATGAATGGAACTTACGTTCATGGCATCATCCAGGATTTCAACGTAATGAAAAAGTGGATTATAACGATCCGGAAATAATAAAATTGATAAAAGCCAGGGATAAAAGTCTTAATCCTTCAATTTATAATCTCTCAGATGCATTGTTTTCTGCTTCTTTTCTTAATTCGTGCCTTCGTAATTCTGAATATATTACTATGGCGAATATCGCACCGCTGGTGAACCAGACCGGACCTCTTTATGTCCATCCTAAAGGAATTGTCAAGCGTACTCATTTCCATACAATGGCGATGTACGCAAATGAACTTGAAGAATATGTAAGCAATGCAGAGATAAACGGAAGCAAACTTACCGATGGTAAAGATTCAGTTTCTGTAATTGATGCTATTGCTACCGTTGACAAAAAAGGTGAAAACTGGGCTATTTCATTGGTGAACCGTCATCCTTCCGAGAACCTCGAGTGTAAAGTTACAATGGGAGATAAGCTATTAAATGGCACATATAAGGCAAAGATTCTCACCGGTGAATCAACCGATACTTACAACGATATTGAGCACCCTAATCGAGTGGCTCCAAAAAAGGTAGAACTAAAGTTTAAAAATGGTGTCGTCCACCTACCACCTCACTCATTGACAATTGTTCATATTAAGGGTGATTATAAATAGAATATTCTTAGAGCTCTCTAACTTTTATATTTCTAAACCACACATCATCACCATGATCTTGAAGGCCAAAATAACCTTCTTTCTCTACATTAGCCCAGTTTTTATTCAAATTAGGAAACTTACTTCTAGAAACATCCTCTTCCCATTTTGGTGTCCATAGATGATATTCAACTACCACTTCACCATTTTGTTTGTGAATTACTGTACCATTATATACAATGATTTCAACCTTATTCCACTCACCTGCTTTATTTGCATTTTGGGGCACTGCTGGATAAAGATCATATAATGCTCCAGCCTGTCTATTTCCATCCTTTCCTAAAAATGCATCTGGATGTCTATCATTATCTAATATTTGCATCTCTGGTGCTGTTCTCCATATGTAATCAAATTCAGGAGTTTCCTGACCTAGGTAAAATATACCCGAATTTCCACCCTCAGAAACTTTCCATTCAAGTTTTACATGGAAATTAGAAAATTTTTGATCATAAATTATATCTCCTCCATTAGCAGATCCTGCCTCTCCTCTTCCAGAAGCACTCATGTATATTTCTCCTTCATCAGTAATGTTCCAATCAGTAGGAAAAGTCTCTTTTTTATATCCCCTCCATCCATCTGAAGTTTTACCATCAAAAAGAAGCCTCCATCCTTCAGCAGTTTCTTTTTCAGTAAGTGTATTGTTTTCCACAGCCACTGATGTTTCCTGATTTTTTGTTGTATTTGAACAAGCTATAATTAAACTTAAAGAGACTATAATTGAAATGTAATAAATATTCTTCATCTTATTTTTATTTAATTATCATTAATAATACCAGCCATTTCGATATGCACGTTTTACATATTCGCTAGCTGCTTGTTTTGCATTTATTGTTGTTGACTTAGTGTCCCATTTAGGATCCCCATCAATTACATCAAATTTATCGGTGGTAATCACACGAATTTCATCAGAATCC
>CAJWAC010000118.1 GCA_913020555.1 uncultured Polaribacter sp.
CTAAGTCAATTTGACTACTGTCGGTACAATTTTGAGTACGAAGTATGGAGACAGCAGCTTTATCTACTCGATCTTTGGTAACAAGTTCTTTTTTTTGTTGTATTGGGTTTTGAGTAACAAATTTCGTTGCGACATCGCAGATGCTATTGTTGAATCGATACGTTTTATCAAGTTTTGTGAGTGAATGATCGCCAAACTCCAAAGAAAAATTCGTGGTGTAGTTCAAATCGCTGCCCGCAAATCGGTAGATTGATTGCCAATCGTCACCGACACAAAATAATGAACAATCTTTTCTTGAATTGCGTAAGGCTTTTACCAAATTTGCCCTCGGACCCGAAATATCCTGAAACTCATCGATAAGAATATATTTCCATTGCGGAATATATTTACGATCCTCAACATAATGAGTCGAGCGGTGAATCATGTCATTAAAATCAATTTCATCATTAGATTCTAACCAACGATCATACTTTTCAATTATGGGGACTATTAGATCGAGTGCGGCCATTGCTTGACCAGTCTTACATGCGTCTTGAGCCAACTTAACTGCCTGCTCCATTGATTCACAACTGCTCTTAACATGAGTAAGTAAAGATTCCATTAGGCTAGCCAAAATAGAAACTTGTCCCATTTCACGTAACGTCTCCAATATTGCCTTGTCAGCTATTGGTTCGACCGTAACATTGTGTGCCATCAATTGTTTTTCTAATTCAGTAATCAGCGAATTCTCAAGTTTCTGATAATGAAAAGTTTCAAGACAAACTGTTCCGTTTTCAGCATGTGTTTTTCGCTTCCAATCAATGCCTTCGTTATACTTTTTAGCGTCAATAAATGGTGCTGTTTTGTGTTCTCTATCGATACCATAATGTTCGATGTAGATATCATGTTCGATTAGATAAAAGTCTGGCTTGTACTGCTGAAATTCAACTGTCTGAACAGGTATCTGATACCGCGCCTCATATTGATATTCAATTCCATGAGTAAACAGATAATTTGCTATTAGGAGCTCGCCATGACTTTTCACCAAATCGCCTTTTAGCGAACGGACATCATTTTCTTCAAGAAACTGAAAGTACTCACCTTTAGTTTCAAAATCGAACGGGTTTATATCGGGATATAAATATTTTTCGAAATAATTTACGGCTTTTCGCTCATATTCTGGGTCAGCCAATAGTTCATTTAAAACATCATCGACATATTTCTTACGTAAAACAGTATCTGTCGCGAGTTCTGATACTGATGGCTGCTTAGATTCAACGCTTGCGATAATGCTTTTTCCCCTTCTGATTTTGCTTTTGCAGGATCTACTTTAGAAATTCTAATTGCTAAACGTAAACGAAGAGAGTTGGCCAATCGTACCCATTTGGTATAATCACCACCATAAGATAAATCAAAGGCGCCAAATCTTTGACTATCAAGATTTGCTGACAAGGCTGCAACAGCTGTATCTAAATCTGCAAAGAAAGCGTTGTAAGCTTCTTGTTGAGAATCATACACCCCTGCATTTTCTAAATCCCCAAAATTAGAATATACTATAGGACCAAAAACATCAGCAACTCTGTGCATTGCAGAAACTTTTAAGATTAAAGCAACTGCATTTAATGTGGGGAAATCATCACCAGTTAATTCAGTAATTGATTGAACATTATTCATTACATTAGAATAAGGTACAGACCAAATAAAACCGTTCCAACCACTTACTAAAGCATAGGTAGTGTTGTTAGCCCCTGCTACAAAAGGTCTTGGGTTAGTCATGTAACCCGAATACACATCTGCATTTAAGTTTTGTTGTAACTGGTATGACCATGCAGGCGCATATTGGTAGATACTTTCAAAAATCGGCTTATATTTAGAACCTACATGTTGAAAATCTACCTCTAATTGTTCTTGTGTGATATTTCTATCATTCACATTGTACTGTTCTAAATTATCACTACATGAGGAGCTAATTAATGTTATAGCAAGTAAACATGTAAATAATATTATTTTGTTTTTCATTATATGTTTTTTAGAATGTTAAATTAATATTTAAACCTAAACTTCTTGTTGAAGGTAAACCTAGTACATCAACTCCTTGAA
Organism: uncultured Polaribacter sp.; assembly: GCA_913020555.1. Classification (GTDB taxonomy): domain Bacteria; phylum Bacteroidota; class Bacteroidia; order Flavobacteriales; family Flavobacteriaceae; genus Polaribacter. Next base: position 2,080 of record CAJWAC010000118.1, read on the forward strand.
GTGCATTTCCTGTACTTAACGATACGTTTGGATCGTGGGGTGCATCTTTGTAAAAGAAAAATAAATTGTTTCCTACTAGAGATGCTTTTATGTTTTTAAAGAAAGAATTGTCATTTAGATTAAACGTATAACCTACTGCTAATTCTGCCAACCTTACATTGGTTGCGCTGTATACATACTCTCCAGTAAAGCCATTTCTACCTCCTACTTTACCGTAGTATTCTTGAGCTGTAAGTGTAGATGCATTTCCTGCTAAATCTACAACACTAACGTTTCCATTTGCTGTTTCTCTTGCTGAGTTATTACTAAACCCTTCTACAATAGCTTCAGTCATACTTACTGTTTCTCCTCCAAATTTTCCGTCTACCATCAAATTTAGTGAAAAATTCTTGTATTTGAAAGAGTTACTCCATCCTAATGTGAAATCTGGATTTGCATTTCCTACTTTTGTAAGACCATCTATAAGATTTTCATCATCCTGTATTACAGCATCACCATCAACTATAGGAGTTCCATTAGCATCTCGTTTTACAACTTGTGCGTAGATGTCTCCAAAAGAACCACCTTCAACTAAATAAGAACCAAATGTATTTACTCCCTTTGGAGATATAACGAAAAATTCTGGAGAAATTAATCCATCTAAATCTTCACCTGAAATTGATAAAATTTCGTTTTTGTTGGTCGCAAAATTAACATTTGTTCTCCATTCGAAATCATCATTTTGAACAGGAATCGCAAACGCTGTAACTTCAACTCCACTATTTACAATATCACCAGCATTTAAGCCTGCAACACCAGAGGGAACAACAGTATTTGAAACCGGTACTGCAAAATACTGATTCACAGTACTTGTTCTGTAGTATCCAATATCAAATCCATATCTGTTGTTGTTAAACTTCCATTCTGTACCAATTTCAAAAGAACGTTGTCTTTCTGGCTTTGGAGTTGTTCCAGGGAATGGTCTAATAGGGTCTGTTGGGCTAACGCCTTGACCAAATATAATTGCTCTGTTTGGACTTATTTGATCAGGTCCAAATCCATTACCAACTTCAGCATATGATGCTCTTACTTTAGCAAAAGATACTTTTTCGCCCAAGTCAAACAATTCGTTTAGAACACCTGTTACACCAATAGATGGGTAAAAGAAAGAGTTATTAGGTTCTGGAATTGTAGAAGTCCAGTCGTTTCTTGCAGTTACATCTACAAATATTTTATCTGAAAAACCAAAGGTTGCACTCATAAATATTGAGTTTCCTCTAGATTCAAAAGATTGTTGAGAGAAGTTTACTTGTGGACTTGCATTAAAGTTTTGAAATGCAAATACATTTGCAAACTGTAAACCTCCATTAGTTCCAGAATCAGCTATAAACGTCTCAGCAGTACTTCTTGTTGTACTTGTTCCAACAATAGCATTTAAGTTTACTTTCTCAGATAAATCTTTATTTACCGTAGCTATAAAATCTGCATAGTATTGTGTGTAGTCATACTGATTAACCATGTATCTACCATTAGCAGGCGCTAATGTAGCATTTGTAGTTGCATGAATTTTTCTTTCGTAGTCTAACTGAGACCTATCATAAGTTCCACGAGTTTGAAGTGTTAACCAATCATTAACTTGGTAGCTTAAGTTTAAAGAAGCTACAAGTTTACTGTTTTTGTCTTGAGATTCATTTCTATTTAAAATCCAATACGGATTTTGTTCAATATCAGAAGTCTCTCTAAACCATCTTTGAGACATGATGTTTCTATTCGCATCTAATTCTTCAAAATTTTGATAATCAGATAAGCTTTCAGTATCAGATTCAAAACCATACACTCCAACTAATGGATTAAAATACAAACCAGAAATAGGTCTGTTTTTAATACTTTGTGTAGATCCCATTACACTAGCATTTAATTTTAATTTATCATTAAATAATTGAGCTGTTTCTCTAATATTAAATGTGTGTTGCTTTAGTGTGTTTGTAGGTATAATTCCATCAGAATTCGTATTTCCATATGAAAAATAAGTTTGAGCTTTTTCATTACCTCCAGAAACTGTTATAGAGTTTATGTTAGTAACTCCACTGCTAAAAAAACTATCTACATTACCTTCTGCTTTGTCATTAAAATCCATGTAATAAGCCGCAGTATCAACAGTTAAATTAGTATTAAAGTTTACTTTAAAGCTACCGCTTTTACCTTTTTTAGTGGTAATAAGTATTACACCATTTAAACCTGCACTTCCATAAAGAGCAGATGCAGAAGCTCCTTTTAATACAGAAAGGCTTTCAATATCGTCTGGGTTTATTAAAGATAAAGCATCACCACCATCTTTATTTCCTCCATTTACATCTCCAAATGTATCTCCAGGTTGAGATGCGCTTGGATTTTGTAATGGAATACCATCTATAACATATAGAGGTTGGTTGTTTCCAATAGAAGAATTACCTCTTAATACAACTTTAACAGATCCACCTGTTCCAGATGCACTTCTAGTAACGTTTAATCCAGCAACTTTACCAGATAAACTATTCATAGGGTTTGTCTGCTTTACAGTATTTAGTTCTGCTGCATTAATATCTTGTGCTGCATAAGTTAAAGACTTCCTTGTTTTTTTAACACCAAGTGCTGTTACTACAATTTCATCCAATTGATCTGAGTCTTCCTCCAATACAATATCGATTGTATTAGTAGT
>CAJWAC010000119.1 GCA_913020555.1 uncultured Polaribacter sp.
GAAATTTGTTCAGTTTCAGAAAGTTCATCCGTATTGATACAACCAAAATATTGCATTTGATCTTCAGCATATTTTGCTTCTGCTTGATAATATTCTCTTGTATAAAGCCCTAAAGGATATTTGTCTTTATCATAAGATTCTCTTTCTTCATAAGACTTAATCATTATTTCTAGTGCTGTACTAGAGCTATTACAAATTTCATTTGAATCCTTACAGGAATAAAAGACAATAACAACTATAACAAGAATAACTTTAAAAATTCTCATGGCTTAAATTTTATCTTTTGTTCTTGATCCATCAATAGTTCTAAAAATTCCCAATAAATTTTCATTTTTTAATTCATTTGGCAATAAATGATTTGGCCAACTTTGATAACTAAATGGTCTTACCCAACGTTTTATAGAAGAGATTCCTACAGCAGAAAAACGGCTATCTGTAGATGCTGGGTAAGGACCTCCATGTACCATAGATTCGCAAACCTCAACTCCTGTTGGAACACCATTAAAAATAATTCTACCTACTCGGTTTTGTAAAGCAGAAATTATATTTGAATAATCAGAAATTTCATCATTATCAGAAATAATAGTTCCTGTTAACTGCCCTTCTAAACTTGCAATTACCTTTTCTAATTCTACTTTATTTTCACATTGAACCACCATAGAAAAAGGACCAAAAACTTCTAAATGTAAGTTATTATTTTGTAAAAATGATTTTCCATCAACAGAAACTACAGCTTGTTTTGCATGATTATCAGGAACATCAGATTCGTAATTTGCAGTTACCAAAACATGATTTTGTGCAATTACTTTTTCTTTATTGAGATTATAAGCTTTTTTAATATTTGGGTGCAGCATACAAGAAGTATTTATATCCATAATTTCTTGCGATAAGTGGTTCACAAAAGTATTTAATGCATCACTTTTAACACCTAAAATTAAGCCAGGATTGGTACAAAACTGACCCGTTCCTAAAGTAATTGAGTTTGCATATGTTTTTGCAATTTCTTGATTTCTATTGGCTAAAGCTTCAGGTAAAATAACCACAGGATTTATACTTCCCATTTCTGCAAAAACAGGAATTGGCTCCTCTCTTTTTGCCGCTAAATCTAATAAAGCTCTACCTCCTTTTATACTTCCTGTAAAACCGACTGCTTTTACTTTTGGGTTGGCAACTAATTGCTGCCCAACTTCAATTCCGCTTGAGTTTAGATTCGAAAAAACACCATTTGGCATTCCTGTTTTCTCGGCAGCTTTTATAATTGCAGAGGCAACTAATTCACCTGTACCTGAGTGCATTGGATGTGATTTTACAATTACAGGACAACCTGCTGCTAAAGCTGCTGCAGTATCTCCACCAGCAGTTGAGTAAGCTAATGGAAAGTTGCTGGCTCCAAAAACAACAACAGGACCTATAGGAATATTCATTTTACGAATGTCTAACCTTGGCATTGGCTCTCTATTTGGTTGTGCTTTATCTATTGTTGCCTCTACCCAAGAACCTTCTGCCACCAAAGCTGCAAAACTGCGCAATTGCCCAATGGTTCTGCCTCTTTCTCCTTTTGCTCTTCCTTCTGGTAAACCTGTTTCTGAACAATAGGTTTGGATTAACTGCTCATCTAAAGCTAAAATTTCGTCTGCAATTGCATTTAGAAAATCTGCTTTCTTAGTACCAGAAACAAATCTATACTCTTGAAATGCTTTTGAGGCTAGATCAACTGCTTCTTGAATTTCTTCTGATGATGCTTCAGAAAAAATAGTATCGTTTTCTTGATTCAATACTGGATTAAATGTTTTGTAGGTTTTATTTCCTTTGGACGATTTTTGACATCCTATATAGTTTTTTCCTGTATTCATCTTTACTAATTTTTTATTTTCTTTAAATTTACTCTTTTGTAAGCTAATTTTTTTGATAATTAGGTGTTTTATAATGTTTCAAAGAATCAACTTATTAAATCCAAAACTTCAAGTCTTTCTTTCGCCAAAATATATCTTGCCTTTACATCATCAATTTGCTGTTTTGTTAATTTCTTACCAAAAGTACGCAGCCCTCCAACAATATCATTATGATGTATTCCCATAGCTAGCTTAAGATATTCCATAAGCAGTGGCTGGGCATCTAAATACGATAAGGAATTTAAAGCCTGAGAAATTTTGTTTGCTTTAGCCCATTCTCCATTTAAAACATACTCTTGCATTGTAACACTCGCTTTTGGGAAGATACAACCTACACCCGTAATTCCTCCACATGCTCCAGCAAGTCCTGCATGCACAGTAACTGTATCTACCCCTGCTAAAATTTTTAAATCTTTGTTTTCCAACATCAGCGTTTCTATGATTGAAACATCTATAGTTGATATTTTAAGTGCAGTTACTTTAGGGAGCATAGAAAGTCTCATTAGAAGATCTGTTGAGAGTGCATGATAACCAGCTGCATCAGGATTGTTATAAGGCATAATTGTTACCCCTACCTCTTTTGCAATAGCTTCAGAAAGTGCGTAGTACTCATACATTTCTTTTTCAGAAGGAACTACATTCGTTTTTGGAGGCATTACCATAACTGTATCAACTCCAACTGTTGCCAATCCCTCAATAATTTTTGCAAGTTCGTAATTAGTTGCTGCTGAAGCTCCGCTAATTAACGGAACATTGTATTCTTTAGCAACCTCAGAAAGAGATTTCAATAAAGAAAGACGCTGTTTGATGCTCAAGTAGCTATTCTCACCTAAAGTACCAGAACCAACAAGTCCGCTCATTCTGGTTCCGCCCTTTCCTTGAGCTTTTAAAATTCTTGCAGCCTGTTTTTGTGTTTCTTCAAAATCAATTTCAAAATCCCCTGATTTTGACTCCTTCAACCATGTAAACACTGCAGGCATTACACCTTCCCAATTGGATTTCATTTTGTAATAATTTGTTTGACATAAAATTATGAATAGTCATGCTCTAAAAATAGAATTAAATTATTCTTTTTTAATATTATATTATCCGCTACTAAATATATACAATTAATTATGAATATTTTTGTATCAATAAATAAGTCCAGCAAGTACTGAAAATAGTTCAGCATATATGAAAGTTTATCCTTTTAAGATACCAAAACCACAGAACAATGCATTGATTTATCAAGAAGATATTGAACTTGTATTTTATGATAAATTACATCAGCATAATGAAATTCAAATTAGTTTTATTGAGAAAGGAAATGGTACTTTGTTAGTAGGAGATTCAATTTCTAGTTATGCTAAAAATGACATTTTAATTATTGGTAGTAATTTACCTCATGCTTTTAAAAGTGAAGCGAATAGTAATTTACCTTCAAAAATGCTGAGCTTATTTTTCACGGAAACTTCTTTTGGGGATTCTTTTTTTGAATTGGATGAATTTTCTGAAATTAAAAAAATATTAAAAAAATCCTTACAAGGATTACGAATTACAAATCAGAAAAAAGGAATTATTGACTGTTTTCAGAAATTTAAAACCAGTTCGAAATTAGAGCGTTTTATTTTACTCTTACAAATTTTAAAGTTAGTTGCTAAAGCCAAAAGTAAAGCGATATCTAATTTTAGATATCATAAAAGTTATTCTGATGTAGAAGGAAAAAAAATGCGTGATGTATTTGAATATACCATTGAAAATTATCACAAAACCATCTATTTAGAAGATATTGCCAATATTGCTAATATGACTAAAAATGCTTTCTGTAAATACTTTAAAAGAAGAACTAATAAAACGTATGTGAGTTTTTTAACCGAATTACGTATTGAAAATGCTTGTAAATTATTGCAATCTAAAGAAGAGTTTTCTATTTCTGAGGTTGCTTATCAAGTTGGGTTCAACAATATTTCTAATTTTAATCGAAAATTTAAAGCCATTAAGAATATTACTCCTTTGAAGTATAGAAATATTTAAAGAGTTCTCGATACAATTTTGATGAAAAATGAAAGTTACTAAAACTGAAATCAATAAAAAATTATAAGTCTTCCAACTCTTTTTGTGCTTTTTTCGTTAAGCCATTTACAACCAAATCATAGGAATGATCAATTAGTTCAAAAACCAATGTATCAGAAACATCAGCAGTATTTATAGTGACTGTATTCCATAGGCGTTTGTTCATATGCCAACCAGGATTAATACCATCAAAATCTGCTCTTAATTCTAATGCTTTTTCAGGATTGCATTTTAAATTGATACTTTCTTCTCCTTTTTCCCAACTAACTAAACTAGATAAAGCAAACATTTTATGCATTACTTTAAAAACCAAAGTAACCTCATCAAAAGGAAAATGTTCTGTAACTCCTTTTTTAGAAATACAAAAATCTCGAAGTTGTTCTATGTGCATAAAGCCATTATTTAGAACTTAAAAATACTATATTTTTAAAGTTTATAAAAATGATGAATATCGCTATGGTTTAGAGAAGTTAGAAAATTATAACACTTTCAACAAACAGAAATAATAGTTATTATCTAAATTTTAATCAATTTT
>CAJWAC010000120.1 GCA_913020555.1 uncultured Polaribacter sp.
ATACGATATTACAATTCCTGCCAAGTAATTTTATTAAATAACATAACGACAACCACAATAAATTCAGATTTATCTTGGATCAGTCTCAAAAGTTGTGTGTGAATTAAAATAAGTTTCTGATTTTTGTAAAAAAACAGAGATTGGATAGTTACATAGATTTACTAAAATTGATATTACCAGGAATTTTAGTTGAACATTTTGATTTGGTAAAACATAGGCTTGAAAATGAGGTAATCCATTTGTATTTTGAAGAACGTAACATCGTTCCCAAAGAAGAATCAAAACGGATACTGATAGCTCACGGTTTTCATAAAGAACTTACTATACAAGATTTTCCGTTACGGGGCAATACAGTCTATCTTCACATTAAACGTCGTAGGTGGTTAGATAAGAAGGCCAAACAAATAGTACAAAGAGATTGGAACTTAGTAGCACAGGGAACACGTATGACGGAACAGTTCGCTGCTTTTTTAAAAGAACTTAGTAGATAGAGAAACTAGTGATTGCAGAACTATAGGTCGATTTTACGGAGTTGATGGTAAAAAACTTGGACGTCAATATCGTGATTATTTAAGTGAGTTTAAACAATGGAAACAAAAAAAGCACGCTAAAGAGTGGCTTATTTTTCCTGAAAATATAGGCGCTTATTTATCTATTGACGAAACAGCCCTGTCTAAAGGGGAACTCTATACTATTATTACCAACAAAAAAGCCAAAGGCAAAAAAGGAGCTATTGTAGGAATCTTTGCAGGCACTAAAGTAGAACCCATTGTAGAACAATTGCTTAAAATATCTTCTAAAAAAAGAAACAAAGTCAAAGAAATTACCCTAGACATGGCAAACTCTATGAAAAATATAGCTAAAACATGTTTCCCTAAAGCCATACAAGTAACCGATAGATTCCATGTGCAAAAACTAGCACTAGAAGCATTACAAGATATTAGAATAAAACATCGTTGGAATGCTATAGACTCAGAAAATCAAGGCATCAAAATAGCTAAAGAAAAAAGTAAAGAATATTTACCTGAGGTATTTGATAATGGAGATACAAGAAAACAACTCTTAGCTAGAAGTAGATATCTACTCTATAAATCTCCTGAAAAATGGACACAAAATCAATACCTAAGAAGTAAAATACTTTTTGAACAATATCCAGATATTAAAAAGGCTTTTAACCTAAATCAGAGCCTTAGAAATATATACAATACTAAGAGTTCAATAAAAGTAGCTTATACTAAATTGGCACATTGGTATAATGAGGTAGAAAAATCAGGGTTTAGAGCATTTAATACTATAGCCAATACTATTTCTATAAACTATCGTTCAATACTCAATTATTTTATCAATAGAAGTACTAATGCTTCTGCTGAATCTTTCAATGCCAAAATTAAAGCCTTTAGAGCACAATTTAGAGGTGTCAAAAATGTAGAATTTTTCCTGTATAGATTAACAACAATTTTTACCTAAACACAACAATTAGTCTTGATCCGCTAGAACTGCATTTATGAAAATAAATATGCTGTACAAAGGCTAAATGTACATATCATTGGTAATTAATTTTTTTAAAATGGGTACTATATTAAGATCTTTAAGTGGTGTCTGATTTAGATGAGTTCACTCGCTTTATGAGTAGAGTAGTAGTTCTAACAAACTTCAGTACCTATTTTAACAAACTTCAGTACGTTTTAAAACAAGCGTCAGTACCTCTTTTGCAAATATACTAGTATATTTTACTAAAAGTTGTACAATATTTTGTAAAAAATACTAGTATAATTTTATGAAAATTCTAGAACTTTTACAAAATTGAATAAAGTAGTGTTTTTTTAGCAGATAATGAACTTTTATAAAGATACATGAATTTTAGAAAATATGGCAGTTTTACATTAAAAAAATGGACAAAGAATCAGTCATATTTCAATATAAATTTAGCCATATTAAAAATGATATAAGAGTATTTTATAATATTGATACACTAAAGCTGTACACCTGTTTTAAATTCAATCTAATTCAAATTTTACTAAAAAGATAACATGTAAAAATACAAGTTTTTTTAATATAAGTAATACGTATAACACAAAACCAATAATTGGTTGAATGCTTAAAACATTATCATAAAATAATTTTAGTTTTTCTTCAATTAGCTACTGTTTATCTATATATGGTATCGCTGTCATAATAAAAAAATAGTAACATAATTTCGTAAAACCTAAAAAAAATTTTTATCCATATTTTTCATAAGCAATAAAAAACACAAACGGTTTAATTGAACCTTATAACAAGGAATACTATGTTAAATTATAGAATATATTAGCTACTCTGATGTGTTTACGATTTTCTTACCCTTATCCAACGAGTTTGACTACTTTATGTATCTATTTTAACAACTATCTTGCAGATCATTAGCGGTGGTTTTAATACCAGCTATTGTATAGCATTGACTCATAAAAATTTATGAAATCATGTGGGTTTTTGTTCTAATCGAAACAAATTTTAGTAAAAAAACACCAGTATTCAGTTTTAAACTTCCGTTTTTCGGTTTTATGCAAAAACTACAAGAAACAATTCTATATTTATGTTTGATAAATTCCCCACAAATAGCTGTATGAAAAAATTTTTATTAAAAAAAATGAATTTTATTATTTAAAATCTTTTTGAAAGTCAATTCGTCTTTTGTTGAATGTCATTCACCGATTGTTGACCTCAAAATTATTACAATACTATTAATTTCGTTCAAACACTATTTGTTTTTTATGAAAAACTCTATAATAAAATACGGTTTTCTAGCCTATTTTTTAACGCTCGTCAGTTCTCCCACATTTACTTTTGGAAACAATTTTCCCACAAGCAGTAATTCAGATAAAACTGAATTAATTCGCAAGAAAGCAAATAATATTTATTTAGACAATGCGATTCCAGATGCCAACTCTTTAAATGAATCGCTTCAAAAGCATAATTTAGGTTCTCATACATTACAATTATTTTCGCATGGTAAACCTGGCTATTTATTTATAGAGAATTCATGGAAAAATGCTACCGAAATAAAATCTTGGCTTACTAAAAATTACGACTTATCACAATTTAATCATATAAATATTTATGGTTGCGAATTTGCAAAAGGTTTAGAAGGGCAAAAAGCAGTCACATATTTAGAAAAAATACTTAAAAAGTCTGTTTCTGCTTCAAATAATATTACTGGAAAAGATGGAGATTGGATTTTAGAAGTTGGAAAATTTAAAAATCCAATTTCTTTAAATAATTACAATCACAATTTACAAGAAGATTGTTGTCGAAGTGGTCAACCCCAAGGACATTTACACCCTGTAAGACTTAAATTAAAGTATGTTGGGAGTGGTACTGCTAATCTTGTTTTTAAAATGGAAAGTGGTAGTGGACAAGTTCAATTTTCTGGAAATGTTTCAAACGGGAACACATTTATTGTCAATGGAAAAGGAATGGTTAATAAACATAATCAAGAAGGGCTTGGTACAAATACTTGGTACTCAAAAAATGGCTCGTCTGGTAATTTCCATACCTCTTGTTCCGATAATTTAGATGTAGGAGATGTTGTAGATGGCATGTTTGAAGTAATAGCCATCGAAATGCCTGGAACTACAAAAAATCAAAGTCAATTTGGATCTGTTACATGCACAGAAGGTACATTCACTCCTTGCAATAATGTTACAAACCCGGGTAGAACTTCTAATAGGAATAATGATTTATGTACAAATGATAGAAATGACCCTTTAACAATTCCTAATATTACGATGCCGGTAGCTTTTGGCGGACAAGGTGGGCATATAGAATACCAATGGCAAATTAGATATGGAGGTACTTCTTGGCAAGATATTCCTGGAGCAAATACTAAAGATTATAACCCGGTTAATTTAGCAAATAGTCCAAAAGGTTGGAGAATTGGAGAAAATTATTGGAGAAGAAAAGCTAGAAGGACATGCCAAACTAGTTGGATTACTTCAGGTTATGAATATTATTGGATTGTTGAAAACTTTCAAGATCCAGGCTCAATTTCTGGAAATGAAAGTAGATGCGGTTCTTACAATCCAAATAACATTTCAAATTCCACAGGACCTTCTGGAGGCGGTCTAAGCAATGCTACAATTCAATATAGCTGGGAGTATAAAACAACAGGGGGTTGGATAGCGATACCCAATACCAATCAATGGGCTTACAACCCGGGAACAATTTACCAAACAACACAATATAGAAGAGGAGCTAGAAGAACTAGCGCAGGCTGTGGTATTGGATATAAATACTCTAATGTTGTTACCAAAACCGTTACAGATAACTATACAAACGCAGGTGCAATTCAGTCAGACGAGAGCAGGTGCGGTACTTATAATCCAAATAATATAACAAATAAAACTTCTCCATCTGGAGGTTCAGGTGGTTCACCCCAATATCAATGGCAAAAGAAAACAACAAACAATTGGGTTAA
>CAJWAC010000121.1 GCA_913020555.1 uncultured Polaribacter sp.
CCTTTTAAGCAGGCATAACCATACCCTTTTTTAGGCTCAGATAATACAGTAGCTCCTGCTTTTTTGGCATTTATTTCTGTATTATCGTTAGAATTATTGCTGATTACAATAGTTTCATCAACAATATCAGGAATGTCATTAATAACGTTTGCAATAGAGTCTTGCTCATTATAAGCGGGAATAATTACTTTTATAATTGGATTCATTTAATTTAAATCATTTACACTGCTCTCTGTTTAAAAAAAAAAGGTATGTACATTACTTAACCTTTTTGTTTTATGGAATTTTGGAGATTTCTAAAACCTTACGATTTTTAAAGGTAACTCCAAAATCTGGTGTAAAAGTACCAATATTAGATTCTAAATTGTTTAAAATTTAGTTCTCTTTTTTTATGTAATTTTAAATTTTTGATCTAAAAACTATCCACTTAATCTTATTTATTATTGATAAAACTCATTAAATCAACATCATTTCCTAATAAGATTTCTTTCGGATTTATTCTGCCTTCTTCTGGTCCGTTTTCTAATTTTAAAACGCCTCTTGGGCAAACTGCTGAGCAAATTCCACAACCAACACAACTAGAACGCACAATGTTTTCTCCTTTTTGAGCATAAGATCTTACGTCAATTCCTTGTTCACAATACGTAGAGCAATTACCACAAGAAATACACTGTCCACCATTGGTTGTAATTCTAAATCTTGATTTAAAACGTTGTACTAAACCTAAATATGCTGCTAAGGGGCAACCAAATCTGCACCAAACTCTGTTTCCAAAAATAGGGTAGAAGCCCGTGCCAATAACCCCGGCAAACCAAGCCCCAATTAAAAAGCTATAGGTATCTTTTATCCACTGAGATTTAATGCCTAAAAATGATTGTGTTCCAGAAAAATAACAATATAATGTTACGATTGTCATTACTAAAGAAAATATTAAGACAGAATGAATTAACCATCTTTCTAATTTCCACGCATTAAGACTTTTATTAGAATGCTGTCTATAAGGGTCTCCCAATGTTTCTGCTAATCCTCCACAACCGCAAACCCAAGAACAGTACCATCTTTTTCCAAAGAAATAGACCATAACTGGCACAATGATTAAGGTTAGAACGATACCCCAAACTAAAATAAATAATCCAATACCTCCACTATTTCTTAAACTATCTATATTCCAATCAAAGAAAAAATCGTAATCTAAAGGGAATGCATTTTTGAAATCATAACCAGGCATATTTAAACTAGTCATTATTTCTGGAATTAGAAAAGCAAATACAATTTGGAAGAATAAAACGGATATTGTTCTTACAATTTGATATTTATTATGTCTGTATTTAATAAACATTCTAACTCCCATTGTTAACATAATTGTACAATATAGGAATCCGTAAACAAACCATTGAGATGCTTCTCCGCCATTTAGGACTTTACTAATTGGGTCTAGAATAAATGTCCAGTTTACAACATAATCTGCCATAAAATACAATACCAAATAAAATGTAACTAAGTACACTAAAACCAACCAAGCAATCCAACCTCTATTTGTTGAAGATTCTAAGTAAATCCCATCATTTTTTATTCCTGGTTTTCCTAGTAAAACTAAATTAGGAATAATGAATAATAAGGCACCTATAATGCCTATTCCAAATGTTAAAAACCACATTAAACCAGCGTTTTCTTTAACAAATCCACTGCCTGATTTTTTAGCTAATTGGTAACTTAACGTGTGCGGTTTTCCATTGATTTTATATTGATATTGTTGTCCTTTTTTACTCCAATTTTTCTCTGCATTATATTTAGCTATTAATTTGTCATAATGCTTATTGGCATTTTTGAAAGCAGTTCTTGCCTTATCAGAAAACTGAAAAATATTTAATTTTTCTTGCGTTACAATAGCCTTTGAAAGTTCTTCTTTAATTACTTCATTTTTATATCCTTTTTGAGTAATATAAGTATCTAGCTCTTTTTCAGTTAATGAAAAATTACCTAAAAAAATAGAACCTGTAAAAATGGTTAAACCTATTAGAAAAATTGCTAGACCTAATTTTTGTGTTATTTTCATGACCTTTTATGCTCTAGAGAAAATTCGTTTCCAACTTCTCTTTTTTACTTTGATGTGTGTATTATTTTCTTGATTGAATTTTGCCACAATTTCAGCTTCATGTAATTTGTAAAATTCAGGATCAAAATTGGCATCGGCCAAATATTCTAATACGTATTCAATATTCTGATTTTCTGTCAACCATTTATCAAAAATTTCGTGACGCATTCTAATTCCGAATGTATTTATACCTAAAAATTTGTTGGTATTTTTATCATAAGAAATGGTAATACATTTGTTTTCTTTTGGATGTTTCCATTGAAAATAAGTTTCGTTTTTTTGTTTGTTTCTTTCACTAAAAACCCAGCCATAAGTTTGATATTCAATATCTAAAAATTTAGCAGAATTAAACCAATGGCCAGGTTTGTATTCCGTTTTATTACCACAAATGGTTTGTGCTAAAGTTTCGCCCATCATTCTTCCTGTATACCAAACAGCTTCAATGTTTCTTCGTTGTCCAATGGCTTTATGTTGTTCTGCACAATCTCCAATAGCATATATATCAGAAATATTTGTTTCTAAGAAACGATTCACTTTAACTCCACGACCTGTTTCAATTGCAGAATCTTTTATAAAATCGATATTTGGAGTTACACCAGCTGTTAAACCAACCACATCACAAAAAATCTCTTCACCAGTTTCTTGAATAATTACTGATTTCACCTTTCCATTTTCATCAGCTTTAATTTCTTTTAGATTTGTTGATAAACGCAAATCTATATGATGCTCTTTTATATGCTTGTTAATGAGTTCTGATTCTTGTGAAGGCAAAACTCCGTTCCAAAAACTTGTTTCACGCACTAAAAAAGTAACAGGAATTTTTCTACTTCTTAGCATTTCTGCTAATTCAATTCCAATTAAACCTCCACCAACAATTACTGCTCTTTTACATACTAAGTTATTAGGTGCATATTTTTCTAAATTATTTAAGTCTTGTTTATGATACATGCCCATAACGCCCTCTAAATCTTGTCCTGGCCATCCAAATTTATTTGGTTTAGAACCAACAGCTAAGATTAATTTATCATATGATAGTGCGGAATTGTCAGCAAAAAGTAATGTTTTATTTTTTACATCAACTTTAGAAACAAAACCTTCTTTTAAATCAATTCTGTTTTTTTTCCAAAACCAATTTTCATAAGGTTGCGTATGTTCAAATTTCATATGCCCCATGTAAACATACATAAGTGCTGTTCTAGAAAAGAAATATTTAGTTTCAGCCGATACTATGGTGATTTTTTTATCAGAATTTTTTCTAATATGTCTTGCAGCTGAAACACCGGCAATTCCATTTCCAATAATAACGATGTGTTCCATAGTTAATTGATTTCTTCACTTTAAGTCGAGCCTAAAGTTAATAACTTAAACCTTTGTATTAATTTAAAATTATTCTAAATAAAAAAAGAAAATTACTTTTGTAAGTAAATCGCACAAGTTGGGACTTAAGGTAAAAATATACACAATTTAAAATGTTTAAATCTAACAAAAATGAGAAATAAAATTATTAAAATTTCAATAGTATTTATATTACTAATCAGTTTTAAATCTATAGCACAAGAAGATGTTGGAGGTAACGCTAAAAGTAATATACAAACCTATACACCATCTGTTTTATTGAAAAAAGGACAATTGGATGTAAAATTTTTTAATAATTTATACACAGAAACCGAAGCTACTTTTGATGGAGTTCAAGCAGATAAAGAAAAAGAAAATTATTTAACTTTTCCTGATTTATTACTTATCGATGGAGGAAAAGGTCAATATTCTACTGCAAGAGAAGTTCTTAATGAGTTAGGTCTATATGATATTCCCATAATAGCTATAGCAAAAGGTAAGTTAAGAAATAGTGGAAATGAAACCTTTTTTTATAATGGAAAAACATTTAAATTTGAAAAAAATGATCCCACATTATTTTTTTTGCAAAGATTAAGAGACGAAGCTCATAGATTTGCAATAAACGTTCATA
>CAJWAC010000122.1 GCA_913020555.1 uncultured Polaribacter sp.
GCATGTGAGTCAGGCAGTTTTATTGCTCCATTAGCCGGCCCAAAACGCCGAATTATAACCTCGTCCAAACCTTTGGAAAATGCCTACTTTCTAACGCAAGGTACAATCTCATTTTCTAATTACTTTTGGACTCACTTATTCCACGGTAACGATCTGAGTTCATCTTATGATCATGCTTCTAAAGCAATGAGCGCTTATCAAAGTTCTCAAGTTGACTACAATGGAAATGGTATAACAAATGAAACAGAAGACCTTTTGTTATTCAACGGTAAATTCATTGGTAATGGTATAGGAACCGTTAGTAATGCACCTAACATATCATCACTTCAAGTGAGCAATGAAATTCTCGACATCAACGGTGGTACTTCTCAGATATCTGCAACCATTGAAGATAATGATGGTATTCTGGAAGCCTACGCTATCGTTAGAACGCCTGAATTCGATCCAGGTTCATCGGATATAACAATCACCAGTTTACCCAAAATCCCATTACTTTTTAACAATATCAGCAAGCGCTATGAAAGCCAAGGTTATTGGGGAACTCAAGATGGAAAAATTAGAAATTCACGTATAAAGGAAGTTTCCGAACCCATATT
The DNA here is from genome assembly GCA_913020555.1 of uncultured Polaribacter sp. Taxonomy (GTDB): domain Bacteria; phylum Bacteroidota; class Bacteroidia; order Flavobacteriales; family Flavobacteriaceae; genus Polaribacter. The sequence continues at coordinate 597 of CAJWAC010000122.1, forward strand.
AATGTTAAACCATTATTGGGACATCAACGAAACTACATCCCTAAATACCAATGCTTCATATCAAACTGGAAATATTGGAAATAGTAGAATTGATAATAATGGAACTAAAGTTGACGGAGATGCAGTTGATGGAGAAGGAAACCCATACATAATTAATTTAGGGGCTTCTAATCCAGACCCTACATATTACCAAAAACTACCTAGTTATGGTCTTAGGCAGGGATATTCAAACATCTATGAAATCCAACAAAATTTCGTAAATGATGGTCAATTGAATTGGAACAGCTTATACAACGCCAATACAAATTCAAATAACAATGGGAATTCATCTTACGTTCTTTATGAAGACAGAAATGATGATACCCAGTTTACCGTAAATACCATTTTAAATAAAGATATTTCTGATAACTTTAAATTAAATGCTCGGGTACAATACACACAATTAACATCTAAAAACTTTGCTGAGATTATTGATTTATTAGGAGGAACAGGTTATTTAGATGCAGATTCATTTGCAGATACTTTTGATGAAAAGCAAAATAACTTATTAAACCCACTATATATAGCTGGTGTTGGTGATGTGTTTAAATACAACTTTAATTTATATTCAAATGTAGTTGATGGCTTTTTACAAGGGCAGTTCAAATTTAACAAAGTAGATTTTTATCTAGCTACATCCATTTCAAACACATCTCATCAAAGAGACGGATTATTTCAAAATGGAGGTTTTGTAGATAATTCATACGGTAAATCTGAGGAGCTAAACTTCACAAATTATGGAGCAAAAGGTGGGATGACCTATAAAATATCTGGACGTCATATTGTTGATATAAACGCTGGATATTTAACAAAAGCTCCAAACTTAAGAAACTCCTTTTCTAATTCTAGAGAAAACAATAATACTGTAGAAAATTTAACTAGTGAAAAAGTAATTTCTGCAGATGCAAGCTATATTTTTAGAGGTCCTTTCTTACAGGCTAAGCTAACAGGGTATTACACAAAAATACAAGATGCGACAGAGATTTCGTTTTTCTTTGCCGATGGTATTGGTGGAGATAATACTGCATTTGTTCAAGAAATTCTATCAGGAATTGATAAAAAGCACTTCGGTGCAGAATTTGGAGTAGAAGCTCAAGTAACACCAACAATTAAATTAAAAGCTGCTGGTAATTTTGGACAATACACCTATGATAATAATCCTAATCTTTATTTAACTACCGAAAATAATACTAGATCTCAAGATGCTGGATTCATTGATGGTCGTAAAGATTTTGGTGCTTCTAACCTTAAAAATTACAAACTAGCTGCAGGTCCTCAAACAGCCTACTCTGTAGGATTTGAATATAGAGACCCTGACTATTGGTTTGTAAGTGCTACTGCTAATTTCTTTGATAACGTTTATGTTGATATTGCTCCATTAACCAGGACTTCAAATTTTGCTGACGATGGAGGTATTCCATTTAATGATTACGATGAAGATATTGCAAGACAGTTATTACAGCAAGAGAGATTTGATAATTATATGGTAGTAAATATGATTGGAGGAAAATCCTGGAAAATAGGAAATCAATACATCAGTTTATTTGCAAGTATTGGAAATATATTTGACACCAAATACAAATCAGGTGGTTTTGAACAAGGCAGAAACGCAAATTACAGACAACTAAAAGAAGACAAGAGTCTTGATATTCCTGTATTTGGAAATAAATACTGGTTTGGTAGAGGAACTACTTATTTCTTAAGCCTTAATTACAGATTTTAAAAAACATTGAAAATTTTATTAATAAATATACTTATGAAAACAACTAAATTTTATGGCATTATAGCATTCTTATTGTTAGCCATTACAATCATCTCTTGTGTAGAAGATGGTGAATTTGATGTGCCAAATATAACGGTAGAAGAACCAAATATTTCAACAAATTCAAGTATTTCAGCAATTAAAAGTGCTTTACAACAAGAATATAATGCTAGTGGTGATTTAATTTACACCTTTTATGATAATGAAAGCAACCCAACTTACATAGAAGGGTACGTAGTGTCTACAGATGCAGCAGGGAATTTTTATAAAAAAATAATTATTCAAGATAGCCCTGAAAATGCTACTGCTGGAATTGAAGTTATCTTAAACAAAACTTCTTTAAATGAAACTTATGACCTAGGAAGAAAAGTATATATAAAATTAGACGGTTTAACAGTTTCTTATGATGATGGTGAAAGTGCTAATTATATCAACCCAACAAATAGTATTCCTGGAAAATATGTTTTAGGAGTTCTTAACGGAGATCGAGTAGATGACATACCGTCTACATCAGTTGCAGATCACATCTTTAGATCGGCTACTGTTTCAACTATTGTTCCAAACACTATTGAATTATCTGCAATTACAGGAGATCATATCAACACTATGATTCAATTAACTTCTGCACAATTCGCTAAAACTGATTTGGGTAAAACCTTTGCCGGTGAATCAGACGACGAGTTTGATGGATTCAGAACGATCTTTGAATGTGGTACAGAAAAAACAATACCTCTTCAAACTAGTACATTTGCGAGCTTTAAATCTAATGTTGTACCAACTGGGAGTGGAGTATTCAGAGCTGTCTTGTCTAAAGACTACAGATCGGAATTTTTAGTAGCCATAGTTAATGCTCCATCAGATTTAGAATTTACAAATACTGAACGATGTGACCCACCTGTTTTAGAGTGTGGTGAGAACGCTGTAGGTGGGAATGTTGTTTTATTTGAGGAAGATTTTGAAAATATTACTTCAGCAAATGATATTACAAATGCTGGATGGACTAATGTAAATGTAAATGGAGGAAGTACATTATATTCCTCTAGAAGTTTTAGTGGAAATAGATATGTGCAAATATCAGCCTACAGGAGCAATGAAACTCCTCTAGAAACATGGTTAGTGACTCCAGAGATTGATTTAGATGGAACAACAGATGAAGAGTTAACCTTTGAAACGAATACAGGTTACGACAACGGAAATGCGTTATCAACATATGTATCATCTGACTATAATGGTGATGTTACCACAGCAACATGGTTGAGAATTGATGCAGCATTATCTTCAGGGCCATCAAATGGGTATAATAGCTTCTCAAGCTCTGGATCTATAAATATTTCTTGTTTAACCGGGAAATTACATGTAGCGTTTAAATATGAAG
>CAJWAC010000123.1 GCA_913020555.1 uncultured Polaribacter sp.
AATTATTTTCTTTCTAAAGTTTCTTCTATCTACCTTTCTTCCTAAAAGTGTACTATATAGTTTTTCTAAATCAGAGAATGGAAACTTTTTCTCTAATAATTCAAACCCAATAGGTTCGTAGGTAATTTTTCCTTGCAACCTATTAATTGCCACTTCTATGATCATATTATGATCAAAAGACAAATCAGGTAGTTCACTAATAGAAAACCACTGTGCGTCTTCTGCATCTGTAGAAGCAAATAATTTAAAAGTATCTGGTCTCACTAATCCAAAATAAGCAATAGAAACAATTCTTCCTCTTGGATCTCTTTCTGGCTGTCCAAAAGTATATAACTGTTCTAAATAATTAATTTTCACACCAGTTTCTTCAAATAATTCTCGCTCCACAGCTTCTTCTAAAGATTCGTTATCCATAATAAAACCTCCAGGAATTGCCCATTTGTTTTTAAACGGTTTATATTTTCTTTTAATAAGCAAAACCGTAATTTTACCCTTTTCATAACCGAAAACAACTGCATCTACTGTTAGTTTTAGTGATTGACTCATAAATATGTGTTTATAATACACAAAAATAAGCAATTCAATTTTATAAGAATCTACCACTAAAATTCATTTTTAATTATTGTAATTTAGTAAGCGCTTAAATCACTATTAATCAAACAAATTATGAATATTTATACGCCCATATTATTTAGTTTTTTAATTCTTTTTTGTACAAAACCTGTATCGAAAGAATTTGAAATAAATACAAGTCCATCAGCGAAGAAAACAGAAAAACATCCAGACTTCAATGCGTATTGGTATGCTGGTAAAGCAGAAATTACTTCTTATCATTTATCACAAGTTAGGTATGGAGAAATTCACGAGGGAACAGCTATAAATATTTTTGTTACTGAAGATTTTTTACCTGAAAAACAAGTAAAAGCAGATTATCAAAATAAGAAAAACGTTCCTATTTTAAAGTTGAATAGTACCAAAAAATTTACCACGGGTATTTATCCATATGCTTTAATGACGAGTACCTTCTCTCCTATTGATACCCGCAAAAAAACAATCAAAATTTCCTTTTCTTCACAAGAATGGTGCGGAAATACCTTTGTACAATTGAATAACAGAACCGATTATGAAATTCATTTTTATTCTTATTTTGAAAGTAATTCTGATAGGAAAATCAATTTAAAAAAAGATATTTTAGAAAATGAAATCTGGAATCAATTGCGAATTTCACCAAAGCAACTCCCTACTGGAAAATTAAAAATGATTCCTTCCTTTGAATACTTAAGTTTAAATCATAAAAAGTTTAAAGCTTATGAAGCGAATGCTAGTTTCAAAGAACATAAAAATTTGATTGTTTATCACATACAGTATCCAAGCTTAAAAAGAACCTTAACCATTAGAGCATCTAAAACATTTCCTTACACCATTGAAAACTGGCAAGAAACAATTTCTAGCCGTGGAAAACTATTAACCACAAAAGGAGAAAAAATTAAAACGATACAATCTGCATATTGGAACAAAAATGGAGTTTTAGATATTGAAGAACGCAAACAATTGGGTTTAAAATAAAACCTACCTTAAATCAAGTAAAAAAACATACTAAATTCATAAACTTTCTGCATCATAATTCATTTAATATCAATACTTTTGCACGCAATTTTGAAAACAAATAAATGAAACGCATAAAGCAATACAAGAAACTTTTTAACGTAGAAGGAGCTATCGATTTAAAAGATTTAAAAAAAACCTATAGAGGTTTGGTAAAAGAGTGGCATCCAGATAAATTTCAAGATGAAGACAAAAAAGCAACTGCAGAGGTAAAAAGTACAGAAATTATAGATGGCTATCATTTTTTAGTAAGCATTGCTCCTGAAACTAAAGAGTCGAATCTTGACGCTTATAAAACTACAATTACAGATTTTCAAGTTGCAGATTGGCATCATAAAAGCATGTTGTTAGAAGTAACATTTACTGATGGTAATTCCTATGAATATTTTGGAGTAAGTAAGATTCTTTTCGGAAAGTTTATAAATGCAAAATCAATGAACAATTTTGGAAAAAGAAATATTTTTAACAAATTTACTTATAGAAAATCGATGAAGGCTTCTGAATTGGTTTAAGTACTTTTCAAACAAAAAAAAGAGATTACTCCACAAAGTAATCTCTTTTTTTTGTTTAAAATATAAGGCTTTATTCCAAAGCACCTAAATAACGTTCTGCATCCAAGGCAGCCATGCAGCCTGTACCTGCAGCAGTAACAGCCTGTCTATAATCTTTATCTTGAATGTCTCCAGCAGCAAACACCCCTGGTAAGTTGGTATGTGTTGTTTTACCTTTAGTAATTAAATAGCCGGTTTCATCCATATCTAAAACACCTTTAAACAAATCTGAATTTGGTTTATGGCCAATAGCGATAAAAACTCCGGTTACAGCAATTTCTGTAGTTTCTTTAGTTTGGTTGTTTATGGCTCTAACACCTTCCACAACATTACCTCCTAGAACCTCATCAATTTCTGTATTGTACAATACTTCAATATTTTTTGTCTTATTTACTCGATGTTGCATGGCTTTTGAAGCTCTCATATAATCTTTACGAACTAATATGGTAACTTTACTACAAATATTAGCTAAATAAGTTGCCTCTTCAGCTGCTGTATCTCCAGCTCCAACTACTATAACATCTTGTCCTTTATAGAAAAAACCGTCACAAGTAGCACAGGCAGAAACACCACCTCCAATTAGGCGTTGTTCACTTTCAAGGCCTAAATATTTTGCAGTAGCCCCTGTAGAAATAATAATTGTTTCAGCTTCAATATGCTTGGTTTCATCAACCACAACTTTATGAACGCCACCATTTTCTTCAGATAAATCTACAGATGTAACCAAACCAAAACGCACCTCAGTACCAAAACGTTCTGCTTGTTTTTTCAAATCTTCCATCATAGCAGGACCTTGAGTTCCGTCTGCATAACCCGGAAAATTATCTACTTCAGTAGTTGTGGTTAATTGCCCTCCCATTTGCATACCTGTATACATTACTGGTTTCATATCTGCTCTAGCAGCATATATTGCTGCGGTATATCCTGCAGGACCTGAACCAATAATTAAACATTTTATTTTTTCTACCGTATCTGACATAATCTTTATTGCTAAAATTCTAGTGACACAAAAATATTGTTTTTTAATTCTTATGATAACGATTGTTTATAAGTTTTAATAATGAAAAAATAAACGAAAAGAATACTTAATTTGTAAGTAAAACATTACTTAACCACTCATTAAAAAATAGCTGAACTAGACAGGTTTACTTAATTAAATTTTTATAAATGATGGTCTATTTAAAATGTACCATCCATATCGTTCGTAGTGCTGTTTTAAGCGATATCGTTCACTTAATAAAGCTCGTTTTAAATTACAGACCAATAAGTCTAAAATTCACAAAAACTACTTTCTATTTTTTTAATCCATTTCGCAGAAATTATAATATAAATTAAAGCCAATATCTAAATATTATTCTATATTTGCAGTCCTAAAATTGATGACTATTTTCGGGGTGTAGCGTAGCCCGGTCATCGCGCCTCGTTTGGGACGAGGAGGTCGCAGGTTCGAATCCTGCCACCCC
>CAJWAC010000124.1 GCA_913020555.1 uncultured Polaribacter sp.
TTAAAGGAACTAAATAAATCTTTATTATACTCTTATAACTCTATATCTAAATGGGATTTTCCTGATGAAAATTTATGTCCTCCAATTCCTGGACGTTTAGATTATATTCACCATTTGTCAGATTTACTCTCCAAAGAAAGTGAGATAACTATATTAGACATTGGTACGGGCGCAACTTGTATTTATCCTTTATTAGGAGTAGCAGAATATAATTGGAAATTTGTGGCCACAGATATTGAATTAGATTCTTTAGATATTGCACAGGATATTATTGATGATAACAATTTAGACGCCAATATTAAATTACGCCAGCAATTTAATGAAAAACATATTTTAAAAGGAATTATGGAAGAAGACGATTCTTTTTCAGCTACAATGTGCAATCCTCCTTTTTATAAATCAGCAGAAGAAGCTAGAGGTGCAAACCGAAGAAAAACTAGAAATTTGGGTAATAATGCTGTTAGAAACTTTTCTGGGAATAATAATGAATTGTGGTATGTAGGAGGTGAGAAAGCTTTTTTACATAATTATTTGTATGAAAGTTCTTTGTTCTCTGATAATAGTAAATGGTTTACAAGTTTAGTTTCCAAGAAAGAAAATGTAAGGAGTTTACAAAATTCATCAAAAAAACTAGGTGTTAAAGATTTTAAGGTAATTCCTTTAAGTCAGGGAAACAAGGTAACTAGAATTGTTTGTTGGAGATTTTAATTGAAAACAAGGTCCTTTATATTCCATTTTTTACAAATTTGGTTTAAAATCCAATAAACTAGCATGTGTACAAAAAGTAAACATAAAAATGCATAGATGGGAACACCAAAAATTTGATAGGGCCAATAATATGTCCAAACACCTAAATAAATTGTGATTATTTCACCAAATGCTGGAAATATTAGAGCTACTAGAATTGCTAAAACTATCTTGTTTTTTTGGGATTGATTTTTTAAAAGTGGAATGATATTTCTTTCTAGTTTGTATAAATAATAAAATGCAAGCATCCAGGCAAAAGGCACCCATAAAGGAATTTCTCTGCTTACTTCATGATACTCCCAGTAACCATTATATACTCCCCAAGTTTCACCTACAATACCACCAAAACCTGTTAAAAGCATACCTATTAAAAACAACCAATTTTTATTAATTTTCGGTTTTATGATTTCTTTGTAAACGTTACGAATGATTTTTAACATTAAAAATATAGCAATGACGTAATCATATTTTCTTAATAAACCAATAAAAATTCCCGCTATAATTAACTTTAGAAGCGCCTTTAGTATTTCTTTGTAGAATTCTTTTTTGTTATTTATCAATTCTTCGTTCTTTATAAATCAGTAAATATTAATTATTGATTTGATTTGAGGTGATTTGATGTTTTGTTTCATTTGAGGTAATATATCTTTGTAATTATCTAACTGTTCTTTCATCATCAACATAATAACCTTGTTCCGTTAAATCACCATCAACTTCTCCTGCTAAGTTTTCTTTCCTTTTTTGCATATATATTTCTTCATAATCTTTTGTGTAATGAGGTGAATTCACCACATTTAAATCGAATTTAATAGTGGTAAAAACATTTTTTTCTGTATTCGCAACAATTGTTATGTAAAATTCTACTAAACCAATATTTTTAGAACTGTCGTAATCTAAAGTGATAAAACTAAAATCATCTTTACCAATTGAACTATTACGTGGAAAGTCGATTTTTATGCATCCGCAGGACGTTTGTACATCATATATAATTAATGGTTCATTCCCTCTATTGTAAAATTTATAAGCGACACTTAATTCTGAACCTCTTAAAATAGGATAGTAGTGCCGTTCTGGATCCACAATTTCCATTTTGGTTTTTCTTGCAGTGTTGATATCTGGCGGAGTAATAGTACAAGAGCCTGCAGTAAGTATTATTAAAATAAATATAAATAAATTTTTCATTACTGTAAATTTACTCTTTTTTTTAATTAAATGTAATTTCATCACAAGCTAGAGCATTTTTACCAATGGTTACTCTCTTATTTACTCTAATAATAAAGCTTTCTGGAAGCTGATTGTCGTCTATTTTTGTGGGCAAATCAATCGAAATTTCTTTAGTGTCTAATAATGTTTCTACTGTTTGTAATTTTAGTTTTTTGATTACTTTATATTTAAGATCTAGTATTTCTATGGAATTTGGATAGTAAATATGATGTTTTGTGTCTTGCAAGAAAGAAAACGTAATTTTTTTAGCTTTTTCAAGTCCTTTTTTTTGAATCTTTAATGTTAAATTATCTACAGAGGAAATGTGCCAATTTGTATTATAATCATTTAGACCGAAAGCACCATCATTAAGAACTTTTACGTTTTTATAATCCTCATCTAAGTTAGATAAAACCTCAAATTTTTTCTTATAAAAATAATGCGGCCTTTTATGGTGTCTATAGATAGATTTTCTCCAACTATCAATGTATTCTTTAATCTTATAATTTCTTTCGTTATAAGTCTTTAGTCCTGCAGACTTACTATAAATTATTAAATTGGTTAGTAAGTTGGTAATCTCAGCTTTAACAATAATTTGTTTTTCTTCATTTAGAGTTCCAAATCCATATTTTCCTAAACCGTTATATCTCATAATCTCTAATTTAAGAAAAGTGAGCGCAGATGCTAGTTTTAGATATTCTTTATCAAATTTGTTATTTTGCGTATGTTGATTAAACTCAGCGTAAAATTTAAAGAATACTTCTGGATTTAAATACTTTTTTACAGTTTTGTCAATACCGCTATAAATACTCAATTCTTTATTACTAATGAAAAAAGCTTCATCTATAAAGGTATAATAGTTAGACAATACTTTAGATAAATTTTTTGAATATTTTTCAGAAAAATAAATTTCAATTTCTTTTTTAACATCTATTTCGGGATACCATAAAAGCTTTGAAAAAAGTGTGGATTTTAAATCTTGGAAAGTACTGTATTCATATTCACTTCCGTGCAAAAAAACACCGTTCACTCCAAGTTTTTTGTATAATTTTAGATTCTTTTGCGTGGTTGAAATAATTGGATAAATATCAAAATAGTTATCAAAATTTACGGTGTAATCCCAAATGTAGACGTTACGAACATATTTACGCCATTTACTTATTTCATTTTCAAATTTTGGAAATATTTTTGTGTTTTCTATCGGTATCCCTTTTTGAATATCGATGGTACTGTAAAAAACACCTGTATTTTGTTCGACATTAAATTCTGGCACTTCTTTTACAGTATTGTAAGCGGCTGTGAAAAAAGTCGATCTTTTATTGGCTTGAGCTAGTTTATTTAATAAGTAAAATACAGCAGGTGCTGCATCTTTTTTAGTATTACCAATGGCTTTGCAAGCACTGCAGGTACAAACTATATTATTATCATTTGGTAAAATCATAAATTTATTTAGTGCATTATCACTATCATAAATATTTTTTACACTGTAAGCCAGATGGCCAAAATTTCTTCCCTCTGTGTATTCTTCAGGATCCCAATTATACGTTAATTCAAGGAGACCAGTTTTTTCATCGCTATTCTCTGCACCTAAAAAAATTAGTGTAAACCTACCTTTT
>CAJWAC010000125.1 GCA_913020555.1 uncultured Polaribacter sp.
ATTGCATCCATCCCATGAATTTTTCAAATTTTCCTTCACCAGATTTAAATTTTGCCAGTGCGAGCATTTCTTTTTCCATATTTTCTCCTTTTTTTTATTTACTATTTTAAATATGAATTGAGTTTACTAGAGCCAGTTTGGATATGGCAAGCCTTTTTCTTGAAGAAAGGCTTTATTAAACATTTTAGAATTATATTTATCGCTTTTATCACAAAGAATTGTAACAATTGTCTTTCCTGGACCAAGTTCTTTACCTAATTTAATTGCTCCTGCAATATTAATTCCACAACTTGTCCCTAAGCTTAAACCTTCATTTTTAATCAAATCAAATAATAATGGCAATGCTTCATGATCATCAATTGAGTATGCATCGTCAATTTTTGCATTTTCAAAGTTTTTTGTAATTCGACTAGAACCTATTCCTTCAGTTATTGAGTTACCTTCGCTTTTTAATTCACCGTTTTTTATATAGTTGTAAAGAGCAGATCCTTTAGGATCAGATAGAAAAATTTTAATATCTTTATTTTTTTCTTTAAGTGCATTACTTACACCTGAAATTGTTCCACCAGTTCCAGAAGAACATACAAAACCATCAATTTTACCTTCTGTTTGATCCCATATTTCTTTTCCTGTCCCTTCATAATGACCTTTTGCATTTGCTACATTGTCAAATTGGTTAGCCCAAACAACTCCATTGTTGTTGCTAGGTCTTAATTCATCAGCAAGTCTTCCTGCAATTTTTACAAAGTTATCATCATTTTTATATGGTTTTGGTGGCACCAATCTTAAGTCGGCACCAATATTTCTTAACATATCTTTTTTTTCTTGAGTTTGGTTATCGTTCATTACAATTATTGTTTTGTACCCAAGCGAATTACCAAGAAGACAAAGTCCTATTCCTGTATTGCCGGCAGTTCCTTCAACTATTGTTCCACCTTTTTTAATAAGTTGTTTTTCTTCAGCATCTTTAATTAAAGCTAGTGCAGCACGATCTTTTACGGATCCACCTGGATTTAAATGTTCAGCCTTGCCATAAATATTACATCCAGTTATTTCTGAAGCAGCTTTTAGTTTTATTAGTGGAGTATTTCCTATACCTTGAATAAAATTTTCCTGAAAATTTTTCATGTATCTAGTTTAGTATCACCTCCTGGGGCAATACCGTAAGGTGTAAATTTTTTATCAGTTGGTGCGGTACCAACATTTTTCGCTGGAATACCTACCATAACAGCATTTTCTGGTACATCTTTGGTAACTACTGCATTAGCTCCAATTTTTGCATTTTCTCCTACTATAACTGGACCTAAAACTTGAGCTCCTGAACCAACAACTACATTATTTTTTAATGTTGGATGTCTTTTAACATTTCTTTGATCATTTGAATCAATACTTGGAGAAATACCACCTAATGTAACCATATGATAAATTGTAACATTGTCTCCAATTTCTGAGGTTTCACCAATGACTACTCCCATACCATGATCAATAAACAAGTTCTTTCCTATTTTTGCTTTTGGATGAATTTCAATTCCTGTTAAAAATCTCGAGAATTGAGAAATTATTCTTGCGACCAAATCAAATTTGGCAACACAAAAAAAATGTGCAACTTGATGAAACAAAACAGCTTTTACTCCTGGGTAAGTTAAAATAACACTTAACTTAGATTTCGCAGCAGGATCTCGATCAATAATAGATTGTAAATAATCATTCATAATTTAATTTTTAATGAGTTTTAATTAAACTAATTACTAACTTTTACAGCAGCAATTATTACTAGAAGGCTCACACACACAGTCTTTGCTTCCATCGCAACCACAGTTTTCACAGTTGCAATTTTTACAATTACATTTTGGGTTATTGCAAGACATAAAGTAAATATAAGTGCTCTTACCGAAATTACAATAACAATTTTGTCGCTTAATTTACTTGATCTAATGTAAGACCCTTAATATTTGCAGGCACCGCAATATTCATCATTTTTGGAATTGTTAAATTTAAATTATTCATCATTTCAGAAAATTCTTCAGCAGAACCTACCTGAAGTCTTGGATTAGTTTTTTTTTCATTTTCAATAGTTGAATATTTATTGTTATTATAATCATGAGCTGGATATACCAAGGTCTTTTCAGGCAACTTTAATAATTTATTAAACAAAGAGTTATAAGCATCATGTGAATTACCATTTTGAAAATCTGTTCTGCCTGTTCCATTGATCAATAAAGCATCCCCGGTAAAAACTCTATCGTTCATTAAAAAACTATAAGAACAATCAGTATGTCCAGGTGTATGCATTGATATTAATTCTATATTTTCAATCTTAATTTTTTCATTGTCTTTGACACGAATATCTAAAACTTCAGAACTAGATTTTTCTCCCATAATTTTTGAACATTTTGTTCTTTTGTTTAGTTCGTTTAAGCCAGAAATGTGATCTGCGTGAATATGCGTATCTATTACTTTGACTAACTTTAAATCTAAATTTTTTAAAATATTTATATAATTTTCAGTGTTTTCAATGACTGGGTCAATTATTAAAGCCTCTCTACCTTTGCCACTAGAAATAATGTAAGTGTAGGTTGAGGATTTTGTATCGAATAACTGTTCAAATATCATAGACAATTTTGCACACTATAAAAAATTGCATAGCAAATCAATCTTGATTATAATATTTCTAAAAAATATATGAGAGGAAAATAATGACTTTAAAAATTAATAGTTTAGCTCCAGATTTCAAAGCGAAAACTTCTGAAGGAGATATATCTTTTCACGAATGGCTAGGAGATAGTTGGGGCGTGTTGTTTTCACATCCTAAAGACTTCACTCCAGTTTGTACAACTGAGTTAGGAACTTTAGCAAAAATGAAACCAGAATTTGAAAAAAGAAACGTTAAAGTTATTGGTTTAAGTGTGGATCCAGTTGCTGATCATATTAAATGGTTAGACGACATTAAAGACGTAACAGGAAACAAACCAAATTATCCAATCATTGCTGATGAAAAGTTAGAAGTTGCAAAACTTTATAATATGTTAGAGGGTGATGCGGGAGTTGAATCTATGGGGCGTACTGCAGTAGATAATCAAACAGTTAGAACTGTTTTTATTATTAGACCAGATAAAAGAATTGGTTTATTTTTAACTTACCCAATGGCAACAGGTAGAAACTTTAATGAGATATTAAGAGCTATCGACTCTATGCAGCTAACAGTAAAACATAAAGTAGCTACACCAGCAAATTGGAGCAAAGGCGAGGATGTGATTATTGTCCCTGCTGTCAAAGATGATGAAGCTAAAAAGCTATACCCAAATGGTTGGAAAGCTTTAAAACCTTATTTGCGCAAAGTTCCCGACCCATCAAAATAAGCTTGGACCAAAAAAAATTAGATCAACAAGCTCATCATTGGGAAACAAACTTCTCAAGTAAGCCTGAAATGTTTGGTTTAAAACCAAGCATAGCAGCAGTCAAATCGCTTAAATCATTTAAAGAACAAAATA
>CAJWAC010000126.1 GCA_913020555.1 uncultured Polaribacter sp.
TTTCAATTCATCTATAGTATTTTCTAAAGATTTTTGACCATAGTCATATATATGATTATTTGCTAAGGATACAAAATCAAATCCACTGTTTTTTAAATATCTTATTGATTTTTTTGATTGATGGACATGCGGACCCGCTTTTTTGATCGGTTGCCTATTGTTAGTTTTAATAGGCGCTTCAAAATTACAAATTGAAATATCACATTTTGTAATGATGGCTTTTAAATCACTATCAATGAAGTCTTCTTTTTCAGTAAAATTAACTATATCTCCACAAGCAAAAAGTTTAAGACTCACTATTTTTTTCCATTTTTAATAGTGTTAACCCAATAGATTGTATAGTTAACATTTTTTCATAAGATGATATATCACCATTATATGCTTCGAGGTAAAGTGACTCCAATTCATTATGTGAAATTATTTTATTCACCTCCTTGTCAATATATTTATTCTTTAATAGCAAAGGATAGATTGATTCTTTATTGGAATATTTCAAAGATGGCAAATTAAATTCAAAACTATTATTCATATATCGATTTGGAAGCAAGCAATTTATTTTAAATTTTCTAAATACCCTTGATGTAAAAAACATCATGTTCTCAAAAAGGCTGTTTATACTTTTGAGCCCATTACTATTAGATACTATTGAAGCTATCCTTGGATAATGATTGGAAAACATTAGCTCAACTGAAAGCCTATCATCTAAATGTTTTTTAGAAATTGACATAAAGAGATTAGCATATTCTTTATTCATATGTGGACTAGCTGTAGGTATTTTCCACTCCAATGTTCTTGGATAATATCCTATAAAATTTCTCTGCCGTGTCCATACATCAAACATAACTGACTTTTGATATACCTCACCTTCAAATCTATTAAATGACAGTTTAAATCTTTCATTTGCTTTTTCAATATATTTTTTATTTTTAAAAATATCTAATTGATTAAGTTCTTCATCAGTCCAGTATCTACTTTGAGAAAACTTATTCATAGCGACAGTTAAGCTTTCATTATTGTTTATTCCCAACAGTGTATTGTGTTGCCCTGCAGGTACACCCGTCATAAATCCTGAAGTCAAACAAGAATTTTTTTCAATCTTTATTTTTTTTGAGATCTCATTAAAAAACTCCAATTGATACATTCCGTGCATGTGAAGTGAAGCTCCAAAAATATCATGTATCTCATGCAAATAATCTTTTGTCAAAAATTTTAAAGGTAAATCTATAAAGTCCCATTTAACTCCAAGTTCGCTTGTAAGTTGTCTCGCCGCCTCAACTTCAACCGAACCAATTGAGCCATAAGTAAAACAATGAAGCTTATTCTTTAAATCCGCCCTTTTTGCCAGTGCTACTAATATCATTCTAGAATCGTACCCTGAAGATAAAGGTAGGATTACCTGATCATATTTTTCGAGTGATTCATAAACTAATTTATCATTTAATTTATTCAATTCATTTGATATTTCTATATCTGATAGACCAATATATTTCTTTGTTACTTTAACTGTTTTTAAATACGTTTCTTTTATCGTTGATTTTTTAGCATCAAAAACATATAAGCTATCAGGTAACATTGTAGAAATGTGTTTATAAGCTGTTTCATCCCAAATAAAATGCATATACCTCATATACCCATAGATATTTTCATATGAAAAATCATTTTTAATTGTTTTGCTATCTAACATTACACAAGATTCAATATTTGATAACGACAGATATTCTCTCTTTGAATAAAAAACAGGAATAGTTCCAGCATAATCATTTTCAATTTTTATAGTTTCTTTTAAGATAATTATCTTTAGAAATCTATCATTTTTTATATCAGAACTTCCTAAATTTCCAATTGGAAATTCTATAAAATCTTCTTCTTGTTTAAGTGTAGCTTCATCCGCATGTGCAATGAATATTTCAAAACAACCAAATTTAAATTCACTTACATTATGTTTAAACTTTTCAACTAAATTAAAGAAATCATTTTTAGCTTTTTCCAAAGCATCTAAGTTTTTATTATTTGATGTTATTAAAAATGCAATATTTCTGTTCATCTTCTTATCCTTAATATTGATGGTATTAGAACCATCGAATTAATCATCATAATAAATGATATTCTTGTCTTTTTAAAAAATAAAGGCGCTATTAGAGTACCGATCCCTTGAGCTAATAAGGTTGCATAAGCTGCCCCATTAATCCCATAACTATTTATAAAAAAATAGTTACATACTACATTCACAACCAGTCCTGAACCTAAATAAATAGGCGTGTATTTTTGTAGATTTTCTGAAATAATCCACTTTCCCCTTACTAGTCCTAGCGCAACAAACACACCGGCCCAAATATGTATCATCAAAACACTTCCTGCCTGATTGTACTGCTCTCCATACAGTAAATTCACCACCCAATCACTTAAGAAAGTCATGGGTAATGCAATGGCAATCGCCATCCAAATCATTAGGTCATATAACTTTTGTAACCTTGCGTAATAGAGTGCTTCGCTCAGTTTCTTTGCATTAATAATCGCAGGGAATAAGGATGAAGCAATCACCATTGGGATAAAGTACCATGCTTCACTTATTCTCACCGCTGCGGCATATTGCCCCACAGCTTCTATGCTTATCATTTCTTTGATCATTATTTGATCGACTTTCATGTAGATAGAAATAACCAAACCACTGAGTATTAACGGCCAACTGTCTTTTAATAAACTTTTCGCTAATTTTTTATCAAAAAACCACTGGCTTATAAAGTGGTTGTTATACCGATAAAAACAGAGAAAACCACACATTAATATAACGCTATCAAATAAAATACCGTAAGCAAAATAAAGCAAAGGGGCATCGTTTAAAATTAGCCAAATTTTCACCATACTGGAAATCAATAAGCTAATAATATTGGCATAAACCATGTATTTACTTAATACCTTTGCTTGAAAGTAAAAATCAATCACATTAAAACTTTGAAATACGGTGGCTGAGGCAATGGTGAAAATCAGTAGAGTCGTTAGGCTGTCTTGCTGGCTTAGATTAACGGCAATGGCTAAGGCAATTAGCACCAATAATGCACCGATTAATTTCAGCCTAAAAGCCGTGCCTAAAAGAGCATCCCGTCTACTCTCGTCTTTTACTAACTCTCTAACGATAATGCCATCTAAGCCTAGCCCTGCAATGGCAAAAAATAATCCAACAAAGGATTGGGCGTAGCTGAATAAGCCGAATTGTTCAGGCCCTAAATATCGCGCCACCCAAATACCAACGAATAAACCAACAATCATACGCAGGATTTTTTCACCAAATAGCCATGATGTATTTTTAAAATACTTCATAAAGCCTTGATTGTTTTTAAGTTGGTTTAGTTTTTTTATCATTTTTA
>CAJWAC010000127.1 GCA_913020555.1 uncultured Polaribacter sp.
ATGTTGGTCTAGCTTTGCTTTTAGCGCATCGACTCGTTGCAATATGGATTTAATATCAGTCATTACTTGTATAGTTTAACCACGTTATACCTACTTATTTAAAAATAAAAGGACAGCCCTGATAGCATATTAAATCCTTTACCACAAAGGAATTAATATGACTCAAGGCTATCCACGAATGCAAAAATAATTCACATTCGAGAGAAATTATACAACAATCGCCTCTAACCAATAGCTAGTACCAGTGCGTTTTGAAATAGCTAATATCTGGCTATCGCTAAAATGTGATTTTTTCATGAATAGTCTCCTACTGTTAAGCATAAGAGAAAATTCCACTTTTGACTTTAATTATTTTTCGGGGGGGATTACACTGCAAGCTAATTTTTTCAACCCAACCTATAACCCAAGCTCTGTAAATTATATTTCTTGGTAATTAAAGAGTTATTGTCAGTATTTAAATTTTTAGATGCATCCTTAAAATCCAAAATAAGGTTATTAAATATATCAATCATCAAATCATCAATATTATTAAAAAAATCAGATTGAATACTATCTGCTAGTGATTCCGCACTATTTTTAGCTTCAAGAGTACGATTTCTTTCACCTTCAATCATTTGTTGATGTTCTTTATTCGCACTGTACATGTTATATGCTTCAAGGGCTACACTGATACCTATTCCAGCCTTACTTGCAGCCTTACTTATCCATACCGGACCTTTACCAAACATTACGCTTTTAGGTAACAAATCTTTTGCTCTTGTTAATATTTGTTTTGCACTTTCTTCAATTAATTTTTTATCTTTAAGGGTTTCGCCAATTCTATTTTTTATATCCTCTGGAATGTATGGGGCTTCTTCAGAGTCATTACTGTTGCTTGATATATTAATTTCAATATCTTCAGTAGTAATACTTTTAAATTCTTGAGAAAAATCATCAATTTTTATACTTAACTCACGCTCTATATTTTCAGATACCTTTATAGCATTATTATTTATCTCATTCATTGCATTAGATATATACGAATTTATCTCATCTTCTGAAGTATCCGAATTTAATAACATGGAAGTAATGTTATCAATAAATGAAGGTATTTTTTTACTTACTAAATTTTTTAATTTTATTTCAGATCTACGTTTAAATTTCTCAAGATAAGTTATAAGTTCTTCTGTTTTTTGCACTTCAATGTTATTTATCTTGTTATCTATTTTATTAATAATACTACTTATAAAATCATTAATATAACCATTTAAAGAATTGATAACCTCTTTATTCCCAGATTCTTCTAATATTTTTTCAATCATGTATTCCAATTGTAATATATTACTTTTTTTCAAAATAATATTTTTTTTCTCAAGCTTACCTTTTAGTGCTGTTCTAGCATTTACCATACATAAACTTACTTTTGTTTCAATTTTTTCTATGCCATTTCTATCACCAATTTTTCTTAAATTCTCACCAACTTTAATCATGGATTCTTTTGCTTCAATTGAACCTGGGTCAATACCATTCTTGTTATTTAAAACAATGATTACTGGCTTGTTATCTCTAACAACTTCACTTATTTTGTTATATACGTATTCCTCCTCCAGAGAGCCACTATTACTTATGACAAATATGATTACTTCACTTTTCTTCAAATGCTCTGAAGTAACAATATCATCTTCGCTCCGTGCATTCATACCAGGAGTATCAAAAATAGTATAGCCATTATATTCATACTCATGAATTTCTTTAGTTTCGGGAGCATCACCTGTTTTTGCTATTTCATCCTTTCCAAAAAGAGAATTTAATAATGAACTTTTCCCCGCATTATATGTTCCATATATCATCAATGTCGGTTTGAAATTTAAAAGTTTTTCCGTAATATGCCTATTAAAATCATCTAATTCATCTTTTGACATTAAATCACTTGAGAGACTAACTATATTTTTTTGTACTTCTAAATAATCATTCTTATCTATTATCATGTTTGACTCTTAAAGTATTTTTTTCATTCTTACTTCGAATATATTTAAATTTATATTTATGCTTTTTGAGGTATTTTGAAGCGGCATAAAAAATGTGTCTTGCATCTGCTGATAGAGGTTTTGTGCAAATTTTTCATAGTGTTCCAATCTCATAGATTTAAATTTTTGAATCACTTCCTCTTTATTGTCACCAACTTTTATTTCTTCTGTTTGATCTGAACCACTGGCTTCTCCTAATTTACCTCCAACATAACTACCGGCTGCCCCAGCAGCCATAGTTCCAGCTACTACCCAACCAACCGGATTAGAAGCAAGTGCTATACCTGCACCAATTGTTGATATTGCGCCTAACAATCCGCTACCAATTTTTTTATTCCTAGTTTCAGTAGTATAGTGTATCTTTTTATATGTATCGTGTATTTCAAAATCACTTATACCAAAGGAAGAAGTTAAACTTTTGAGTGTTGTATCAAAGTCTGCAAATATCTCACTTATATTATTTTGAATAACTTCCCCTACTTTAGTATTTAATTGTGCATCAATTTTCGTGAAAATTTCTTTAGAATTAGACTGATCTATTTTACTAGAGTGCTCAGCTATTATATTTTCAATCTCACTTTCTAAGTCACTATTTGCATTATTTTTAAGGGTAGCAAACCTTTCAAAACTTTCATTGATTTTTTCATTTAATTCTTCGAGAGATTTTTTAATACCAGTAATTGAATTTTCTTGTTTGGCCTGATCAGAACCTAAAATATTATTATCTATAAATGATTTAAGCCCATCATATGGAGTACCTTCTTTTAATTTTGTTGCTTTTTCTTGTACAACGTCGGTTATCAGTTCATAAAACCTTGGTAAATTACTATTTTCAAATAATTCATTATTATTCTCTTTCAAGCCTTTTTTTGCAGTATGCGTCGAAATAGAAAATATATCTCCAAGTACCGATTCTTTATCTTCTTTTATTATTTTTTTTATCTCATCATGAACATAATTTTCTTGCTTTTCTCTATTTAACAAAGGCTTATTTTGTAATATTTCAATCAATCCATTTTTACAATCAGAACACCCTTCTTCAGAGCCGCATTCACATTCATCCTCCTCTTTTTCATCAGATTTGGTTATACATAATGTAACTTTTTTATGTTGTTCAAAAAGTTCTTTTAACTGCTCAGTTTCATCTTGCTGTAGAGGACTGTCTGATGACGTTGGATAGATGATATAGTCCGCTGACTGTATATATTCTTTTGCTAACGCTCCATTTTCTTTCACCATAGAGCCAAGGCCTGGTGTATCTATCCATGCCATACCTTCTAATTTAAAACCTTGAATTTCTACAGTACATTCTAAATTATTTGTATCAAA
>CAJWAC010000128.1 GCA_913020555.1 uncultured Polaribacter sp.
AACTTTGTCGTTATTATTACGGCATATAATAATTAAACAGGGTGATAAATATGTTGCATTACACAAGTTGCGGTCTTAAAAATATATTTTTAAAAAATGGCTATACAGTCATTGAATCTGATTATGGCAGTGCGACCTATATTCATGATATAGAGGGTTTACACGCGACGATAGGGCTACACATTATTAACAATAAGCTCAAGCTATCAGGTGCAGAAGTTCGTTTTTTCAGGAAAGAATTAGATTTGTCTCAAGTCCATTTATCTCATCTATTAGGAGTAAGTGAAGTCTCTATAAGAGGCTGGGAAAATCATAGAACAAAGATAACTAAGCCTGCCGATAAAATTTTAAGAATTTTATTTGCAGAGCACGCTAATGGCAACAAAAAGATTAAAGAGTTTTTTGAATCGTTAAGCCAACTCAATAGAGAAGAGAATTCGAATAATTTAGAGTTAGAAGAAACTGAGCTAGGCTGGAAGCAAGCGGCATAAGTTCTTGTTCGGTTTAATCAATGTATTTAAAACTACGTTCCTTTTTAGGCATACTATTAACTAATTCAGGGTGTATCAATAAATTAGACCCTTATTAGGATATGAATTTGCAGATTGTCTTTATGTTAAGTAAATCTACAAAGTCCTCTTCTGTTAGTTTTTCTCTTAAACCAACTTTAAAAGTAGCATTGCTTGTGTAAAAGAAGTCATAATGATTCAAGGGATGAATATCACTTTTATTATGTTTAATGTAATTATTATGATCATAATCGTACCTTAAGTAACCATCTTCCATGAAAAGCAACTCCCTAAGGAACTCCCAAAAATTATCATTAGAGCTATCTTCCTGATATGTTGAGATCTTATCTGAGAAATCCAAGCTACAACTACTTGTAAAGCTATTATCTTTTATTAATGAAATAACATCTGAAGTTATTTTGTGGTCTATGTTCATTTCATTTCGAAAGTTAAACGAATAAACATTTTCATACTTTATATGAAATGGGAATGAAATAGAGAAATACTTATCAGTCTTTACGAAAAATAAACGGCTCATTTTATCAACTTTTAAAATAATTTTTCCTTTAGAATGCTCAGGCTTTACCGGTGGGTTAAGTAGCATATATTTTATGCTATTCATTAATAATTCAATAATATGAATCTTGTTTGTTACTGGTTTAAAAAATCTGTTCATATAAGATTCGTCAATATTAAATGTATAGTTTTTCATTCGCAGTAATATTTTTTATTGTCATTTATAAATTCAATAATACTATCTTCATCAAAATCTTCCCTATAACCTTCAGGTAAGGCGCTAATGAATTTTTTCCAGTATTTTTTATCTACATTCTCATTAGTTAAAATTCT
The DNA here is from genome assembly GCA_913020555.1 of uncultured Polaribacter sp. Taxonomy (GTDB): domain Bacteria; phylum Bacteroidota; class Bacteroidia; order Flavobacteriales; family Flavobacteriaceae; genus Polaribacter. The sequence goes on from CAJWAC010000128.1 coordinate 1,359, forward strand.
ATTTATAAAATCGTAAAATGAAATATTCGCATTACTTTTTAGAGTTACAATCTTTTTTTGTATTTTAGATTTTTCTGAGTCGGTTGGTTCTTTTGTTTGTATAAATCCATAATCATTAATTATTTTTAACCCTTCTCTCTGGCATTGAAGATTGTCATCATTTCTGACCAATAAAAATGATTGAAGAAATGATCTGGTTAGCATTGTATATAAACTATTTCTATATGCGTATGAGTCTTTTATTCTTCTTGTTATACAAATAACAAAAGGAAACTCTAAACCTTTTACATTATTAACGTTGGATATAAACAATGCATTAGAAATTTTCTGTTTACTTTCATACGCCTTATTTACTTCCCACTTAAACTCAGATTTTATTTTAAATTCTAAGCTATCAATATAATTATAAATATATTTTTCTGTATCTAACATGATAACAGCTATATCACTTGGCTCTACGGTTGGATTTTCTTTTATTATATTTCTAATTATTTCAGCAACTTGATTTTCATCGGTGTGCTTAATAATGTTCATGTTAGATATTTCTGTTTCCTCTAAATCTTCAAACCGCCTTATAGAGTCACGGGACAAGCGAACCTCACCACCATCCTTTTTTATATTATAGCCACTGCTTTCCCACTCATTATCTTCTAGCCAATTAAGCTTAGTCTTTTCAAAAAGCCCCATACCAATTGCGTGTGCAAACATTAAAACTCTAGGCGCTGTTCTGTAGCATTTATTAAGAACATAATCGACATTGCTGACCTCCTTGCTGATATTATTTTCAAAAATATCTTGAAATATATCGCCAGCAATATAAACTTTATGCCTTGTTATTTTCTCGCAAAGATCAAAAAAAACTTCAGGGAAATCTTGCTTTTCATCAATTAGTATATAATCAAAAGCATATTCAAAATCTTCAATTTCGTTTATTTCTTTTAACGCATTACTGAATATATCATTGTAGGTGATGCTACGGTTCCATCTAGAAAATGAAATATTATAAAAATGACAAATATAACTATATAATCCTGAGTTCCTATCTTGTTGTGATCCCCACGCTCTATCAACCCATAACTGGGTGTTCCATTGTATTTGTTTTTCAACTTTCATGAAGTCAAAAAACTGAGGAATTCGCTCTTTCAATGTATTTGAAAGTGCGATGTTATGGCAAGTGAAAAATATTTTTGTTTTTTCTTCTGATGCATAAATTTCCTTTAGCTTGTGCATCAATAACTCTGTTTTTCCTGTTCCAGATAAACCTTGAATAGATATTCTTTTATGAGGAAGTTTTTTATATATGAAGCGCGTTTGTTCACCATCGAATAAAATGATATTGTGCTTAATTTTTTCAAGTATAGTATCTGGAGCTTCGATTCCAACTTTTTCTATATTATTAATACTTCCTGTTATTAGAGATATTAGCAACTCGCACTTTCTAAAATTATTTTTATCGAGCTTATTTTGTTGAAATATAACATTGATATCGAATTCAGAACTCAGCTTTACCTTTACTGTAAAATCATTTTTCCATTTTCTTACTCTTCCAATATATTTTTGATATTTATATTTATCAGATATTGAGTTAACATCTTCCATGAAATCTTGATAAAAATCATCAAAATCAACATCGCTATCTCCTAAGTCTATAAATATAATTTTATGTTTAGGTGATAATATCACTATTGAATTAGCCTGATATTGATAACTATATTTATTTTCTCCCAATGGTGCTGAAATTAAAAAAAACTGTTCGGTTGGGTTTTTTTTCTGCGTATTCTTCAATTGATTTAATAATAACTTTATTTAAATCATTCTTATCTATATGGTTATAAAATAAACTATTTTGCATTTTACAGTTCCCTAAAATTTTTAAACAAATCTACCCACCACAAAATCAGCGTGAACAGAGTGAACAAATTACACTGTTCACTTTGTTCACTCTAAAATAGGGTAGGGCATTA
>CAJWAC010000129.1 GCA_913020555.1 uncultured Polaribacter sp.
ATATATTTTTTGATGGCTTTAAACATCAAATTAAATTGGCTCAAGAAAATAATTCTTGGTTTACAAAAGATAATATTTTATTTGCTTTAGAGAGTTGGTCTAAATCTTTAACTGAACAAAATCTGAATAACTTTATTAGTTCTATTAATTCAGAACCTAATGTAATTAAAAAAGTTGCCATAATTATGGCTGGTAACATTCCTTTAGTTGGTTTTCACGATTTTTTATGCGTTTTAATTTCTGGACATTCAGTTTTAGTGAAGCAATCTTCTAGTGATAAACATTTGCTACCTTTTTTAGCCAAATATTTAGAATATGTTGATGAAAGCTTAAAAGGTAAAATATCTTTTACTGAAAATAAGTTGAAAGATTTTGACGCTGTTATTGCAACAGGAAGTAATAATACAGCTCGCTATTTTGAATATTATTTTAAAAGTAAACCTAATATCATTAGAAAAAGCAGAAATTCTGTAGCTGTAATTACAGGAAAAGAAAATGAACAAGATTTCATTAATTTAGCATATGATGTGTTTCAATATTTTGGTTTAGGATGCAGATCTGTTTCCAAATTATATGTTCCAAAACATTTTAATTTTGACTTATTTTTTACAGGAATGTATTCTAGAAAAGACATTATCAATAATGCAAAATATGCCAATAACTACGATTATAACAAAGCTGTTTATTTAATGAGTGAATTTGATTTGTTAGAAAATGGCTTTTTAATGATTAAAGAAGATGAAAGTTACTCCTCTCCTATTGCAACTATTTTTTATGAGTATTATGAGAATGAAACCGATTTAAAAATAAAATTGCATCAAGAAAAAGAGAAAATTCAATGTATCGTTGCCAAAGACTTTATAGAAAATGAAATTGCTTTTGGTCAAACTCAACATCCTAAATTAACGGACTATGCAGATGGGGTAAATACTTTAGATTTTTTATCAAAAATATAAACACAAAATTACTTTTTTAACTTTGAACTTAAAAAAATGAAAAAACATAACTTTAGTGCAGGACCTTGTATTCTTCCTCAAGAAGTTTTACAGAAAGCATCAGAGGCAATCATCAATTTTAATAATGATGATTTATCTTTAATTGAAATTTCACACAGAAGCAAATCTTTTGTAAATGTGATGGAAAAAGCACGCTCTTTAGCATTAGAACTGCTAGACTTAGAAAATAAAGGTTATAAAGCTTTGTTTTTACAAGGTGGCGCAAGTATGGAGTTTTTAATGGTAGCTTATAATTTATTAAATAAAAAAGCGGCATATTTAAATACTGGAACTTGGTCTGACAAAGCAATAAAAGAAGCCAAAGCTTTTGGTGAGGTCATTGAATCAGCTTCTTCAAAAGACAAGGGCTATTCATATATACCTAAAGATTTTACGATTCCTGAAGATGCTGATTTTTTTCATTGTACAAGTAACAATACTGTTGCAGGAACTCAAATAAAAGAATTCCCAAAAACAAATGTTCCTTTAATTTGTGATATGAGTTCTGATATTTTTTCCCGTCAATTAGATTTTGAAAAATTTGACTTGATTTATGCTGGAGCACAAAAAAATATGGGGCCTGCGGGAACAACTTTGGTGATTATAAAAGAAGAAGTTTTAGGAAAGGTAGAAAGACATATTCCATCAATGTTGAATTATCAGATTCATATTGATAAAGATAGCATGTTTAATACACCATCGGTTTTTGCAGTTTATGTTTCTATGTTAACTTTACAATGGTTGAAAGATTTAGGCGGAATTTCTTTTATTGAAAAAGTAAACAATAAAAAGGCTGCACTTTTGTATAATGAAATTGATAGAAATCCACTATTTAAAGGTATTGTGGCTAAAGAAGACAGAAGCATAATGAATGCAACTTTTACTTTAAAAGATAGCGCATTAAAAGAAAAATTTGACAAAATGTGGCAAGAAGCTGGAATTAATGGTTTAAATGGACACAGAAGTGTTGGTGGTTATAGAGCAAGTATGTACAATGCTTTACCTTTATATAGTGTTCAAGTTTTGGTTGATGTAATGAAAGAATTAGAAACTCAACTTAAAAACTCTTAATAGCAATTAAATTTATAATAATTAAACAACGTTTTAATGAAAATATTAGCAAATGATGGAATTTCTCAAAGTGGAATTGACGCTTTAGAAAAAGGAGGTTTTGAAGTTTTAAACGTAAGTGTTGCTCCAAATCAACTTGAAAATTATATCAATGAAAATAATATTGATGCACTTATAGTTCGAAGTGCAACACAAGTTCAACAAGAGTTGATAGACGGTTGCCCTTCTTTAAAATTAATTGGTAGAGCAGGTGTAGGAATGGACAATATAGATGTAGATTATGCCATTAACAATGGTTTACACGTAATTAACACTCCTGTTGCATCGTCAAATTCGGTGGCTGAATTGGTATTTGCACATCTTTTTGGCATGGTTAGATTCTTACACTCTTCTAATAGAGAAATGCCTCTAGAAGGAGATTCTCGATTTAAAGATTTGAAAAAAGCTTATGCTCAAGGAATTGAATTGAGAGGAAAAACTCTTGGAATTATTGGTTTTGGCAGAATTGGCAAAGAAGTGGCAAAAATTGCAATTGGCCTTGGAATGAAAGTCTTGGCTAATGATAATTTTGAAGAATCTTCAGATATTACTTTAGATTTTTATAACGGTCAAAAAGCTACATTTAATATTTCTACAATTGATAAAGAAGAACTATTAAAAGAGTCAGATTTTATTACATTACATACACCAACACAAGAAGGTTATGTAATTAACTCTTCAGATTTTGAAAAAATGAAAGATGGAGTTGGAATTGTAAATACAGCAAGAGGTAGTGTTTTAAATGAAGTTGGTTTAATAAAAGCTATAGAAAGTGGTAAAGTACAGTTTGCAGGTTTAGACGTTTATGAAAACGAACCAAATCCAGAAATTCAACTATTAATGAACCCTAAATTGTCTTTGACTCCTCATATTGGAGCATCAACTATAGAAGCTCAAGACAGAATTGGTTTAGAATTGGCAAAACAAATTCTTGAGTTATT
>CAJWAC010000130.1 GCA_913020555.1 uncultured Polaribacter sp.
ATATCCCATAAAAAAAGTAAATTTCCAAAGTTTCCATTTGGATGAGATATTTCATCTTCAGCCGTTAAGCCATGATGCGCAAAATAACTTTGATTTAGGTGTGTTCTTTGATAATCGAGTTTTTATTATAATTAATTAAATACTACCAGAAAAGTTTAGGTTTTTGAAAAAGTTTAAACTAGAGCATTGATTGTTTATAATAATAATTTTAATAGCTTAAATTTAAGTTTTTAAGGTAAGACTGCCAAAATTTTGTAGTTTAGTTACATTAGTTTTTGAAATTTAAACTGACATTTTGTATGAAGTATAAAACCTTGTAAGTACATTATTTATATTTTTTTTAGAAACTCAAGGGGAGTGAAATCGTAATGTTTTGGTGAGGAATTAACTGAAATAGTAATAGAATCTATATAAAAATATCTAACTATTAATTGCTTTATGGGCTAACCCAACTCTGGCGCCAAGCCATCTTTAGAATTCTGTGCTAGCATCTAAAAATAGTAGGTTTTAAAACTCCTAAAGAAATGATCAATTTTAAACTAAAATTTGTACATTACCAATAATTAAATATGGCAAAGCTTGTTGTGTTTGCTCCTTAAATAGAGCCCTAAAATATGCACAGATTAAACATGTGTTTGTGTAAATTCATAAGATTTGAAAAAAAAACAGCACCTACTAGCTTTTTTAACATTTCATGTAAATGCTTTGTTTACAATTATTTTTGCCGCCCTGCTCATATTTCCTTTTTTATCAGTTGCACAAAGTAAGCCAGATTTTCTTGAGCAATTATCTTTCAAAGAGAAAATAAATTTTAATTCTTACACCAAAATTTATGAAACCGACGTCAACTATACGGTAAAACAAATAGATAGTCTTATTAAAAAAGAAGGACTACAATTAAGTGAACAACTTGTAAGTCAAGGTTTTTCACAAAAATTTTATTGGCTATATTTTAAAATCCCTAGTACAGAGCATCCCCAAAAACAGTTGCTACTAGAACTTAACAACCCGTTTATAGACCAAGTTAAACTTTATGAAAAAACAGAGACTAGTTTTACTAAAATTGGCTTTGGTGGAGATCGTAATAGGACTTTTGATGACCGTAATTACAAAAATAGACGTTTTATATTTCCTTTAAATAATAACCCCAAAGCCAGAGCTTATTATTTAATGATAGACAAAAGAAATGCTTCTGTTAGTTTTCCATTATACCTCTGGCATAAAAATACATTTGAAAACTATGAAATAAAACAAAATTTATATTATGGAATCTTTTTTGGTGTTTTATGTTTTATTAGCTTTATGGCTATAATTGCTGGTATTATTACGCGGAGGTCTTTATTTATTTATTACGGAGCTTACACGTTCTTCATCATTTTATATTTATTTACTGCACTGGGTTTTTCCTATCAGTATTTATACCCTCAATCGCACCACTTTAATAATTACTCGCGTGTTATTCTAATTGTATTAATTACTGTTTCTAGCACCCTCTTTTTAACTAAATTTTTATCTATTGCAACAAAGATTCCTATTATTGCTAAAGCTTTTAAAATTATAAATATACTTTTAACATTTAGCATATTTTTTTGGATTTGCTTTACAGACTTATATCAATCAGCTACAGTTTTGCTTTTAAATACAATGTACATATTGGTTTTTTGTGTTTTTATTTTGGCTTTTATAGCTGCATTTAAGGCGTATAAAACCAAAAGAACAAATGCTATTATATTTTTTATTGCCTTTAGTTTTCCTATTGTGGGATCTTTAGCATATATAGGAATAGAATATGGTATGATTGAAGAATCTTTTTTTCCTTTAAATCCTATTTTTCTGGGCGTAGGACTAGAAGTTGTCATTCTTTCTGTTGCTATTATCAACCTATTTATTAAAATATATAATCAAAAACTACACTTTGAAAACGAAAACTCACTTTTATCCTCAAGAAATGAAAACCTGAAAGAGTTGTCTTATAATCTAGAAAGAAAATTAAATACAAAATCAAACCCTACAATTTTACTTAAAAGTAAGGCTATTTTAAAAATAGAAGACATTCAATACATTACATCTGATGGCCCTTATTTAGAATTTTTTATGACCACTAAAACGATGCCCGAAATAGATAGACAGACTTTAAAATGGGCTTTAAACAATTTACCTTCAGATTCATTTATACAAATACACCGAAGCTACATTGTAAATTTAAAGCACGTAAAGATTTTAAAAGCATCAGAGCTTCTTTTATTTGATAATACAACTCTTAAAGTTTCTAGGTCTTTTAAAAAAAATATAGAACACTTTAGAAACTAATAATTTTTATTAAAATAGGTCTCTAAAATAAGACATGTAAGCAGCATACATACTTATGCTATCTGCAATGTTGAATTACCTATTTTTATATTGAAACAAGATCTTGCCAATAGTAAACTCAAAGCTATTTAGTCACCAAAAAGAACTCACAATTTTATTACGTTGGATTTTAACGAGGTAATTGGTGCTAATAAACCTGCAGTTCGTAACAATTATGGATATTGTGTTATAAAAAATTCTAATTTTATTATGGGTAATATTTTCCAATTTAACAAACCAAAAAATGAATTTTAAAGTGTCGTTTATAAAAACCCATTTGCCGCTTGTTTTTTACCTTAAATTTAAAAATATTCTTATTCCAAGATACTAGGTACTAAATATCTTCTGAAACTCTTTAAGCACCTTTGAAACAAATAAAATATAGTTTAAAAAATAAAGAACAATCAACAAAAGTAAAAACTAATTTAGTGAAACCCCGAACCTTTAACTTGTGTAAACTATGCCTCTTAACGAATAATAAAAAACAAATACTAAAAA
>CAJWAC010000131.1 GCA_913020555.1 uncultured Polaribacter sp.
GCACTCGCGATTGTTGTTGCTAATGAAGGGCTGGAGCAGTGCCATGTGAATAGTTTGGGGCAGATGGAGCGGGTTGGTTTTTTTTGTGAGCTAATAAAATAATAGAGAGGTAAGGTGAAGTACAAACCGAATCGCTCTAAAGCATCTCCTTACACACATCTTTTTACTGATTTTATAATATTATGATACTTGTGTGTAAGGATATGGGTTAAAGTTTTAGAAAAATTGAGGGTGCATAAAGTGAATGAAGAATTATCAGAAATAGAAAGTTTAAAAAATACAAAAAAGTTATTATTAAAATGGAAAAATGATAAAAATATTCAAGAGTTAAAAGAGTTTTATAATACAAAAAGTTTTAGTGGAATACTTGGAGTTGAAAGACGAGAGATGAGTCACAGTAACTTTATAGCTTGGATTTTAAATGATACAGAAAGTCATAATTTAGGTCAATTTGCTATAAAACAATTATTTGATATGTTACTTGAATATGGTGAAGATAAAATTAAAAACTCTTTAGAAAAGTACAATCAAATAAATGATAAAAACTTGCAATTTGATAACCTATATAAAGCATTAATGCTAAATAGTTACATCATTGAAAACTTAAAGATAGGTGTTGAGCGAGTATTAACTGGGGGTAGAATTGATATTATAGTATCAATGACGATACGAAGTGATAAAGATAATATTGAATTACCTAAAAAAGTAAATTTAATTATTGAAAACAAAGTTGATTCATCAGAACACAGTAGCCAAACTGAGACATATTATAAATACTATACAACAGATGATAAATATAAAGATGATTTAAATTTATTTGTATTTTTATTACCAGTATCTATACAGAGAATTAAGGAAGCTTTAAAGAAGAAAGAATCATTGGCAGAATGTGAGCATTTTATAAATATAAATTATCAACTGTTAGCAGATAATATTTTTGAAAGAGCTTTAAATCATGATATATCAGATAGAGTAAAATTTATGATTACAGAGTATCTGTTATCATTAAGAAAACCATCAAAAGAAAATAAAGGGCAAACTATGGCAACAGGAATATTAGAGAAAGAACTATTAAAAGAATTCTGGGAAGACCATCAAGAGTTATTAATGCCAATGTTCCCAATAATAGCAGATTTAGAAGAAGACCCAGTAAAAGCACAAATATTAAGAGAAGTTTCAGAAAAAATAACTAGAAATTTTAAGAGATATGATAATCTTGATGATTATATTAATACTGAGTTAAAAAGTAAAGATAATGAAAATATTGAAAGATTAAGACTGCTGATGGATAAGATGGAATCTAACTTTGGAGATAAAATAAAGGTAACTTATGCACCTTCAAATATTAATATAGCAAATCCAAAATCTAACATCAGAAGAAAAGCTTTTGTCTATATTCAGATTATGAAAGATAAAATTAGACTTGAAATTATTACTAAAGATAAAGAAACTATTGACATTCTACTGTCAAATAAAAGTGAAATAGAAAATGAGCATGACAATTATATGGATGTATTAAAAAAATCATTTGCAAGTTTGGAAAATTAAAATGACTATAGAACCGGAGTGTCGGGTCTTGCCTTTTGCAGCGGCCTTTTTATAGGGTAGTTACGGGACTTATTTATTTAGATTCTTTTCTAGAAAAAGGCAATACCTGACACCTTTTATTTTTTTATATTTACATTGGAGAAAATTGAACTAATATGAAAACAGTATTTAGGCTATATGATAAAAATAAGACAAAATTAAAATCAACTATATTTGATTTGATAAATGGAGATTTGGAAACAAAGCAAACAAAAGGGTTAGCTTTCATTTTTAAAGAATATCCAGGTCTGATTTTAAATTTAATAAAAAAAATAGAAATAAAAAAAATAAATAATTTGAGAGATATTTCTCTTATTGAAGTCTCAGCAGAAAAAATTACTAATAGCAATAATAGAATAGATATATTAATAAAAATAGATGTAGATAATAAACCATTTATTGCTCTAATAATTGAAGCAAAAAGTATAAAAACAGGAATAAACCCAAGCGATGTTGTTACGCAAATGTTGGGATATTTAAAAGATGGGGAACTTCCTGAATTAAATGGTTATATGCCAATACCAATAATTTTAACAAAATATAAAGCTATTTTACGAGATGAGATCGTATCTATATCTTGGAATGAAATAATCGAAATTATTGAAAGTAGTAAAGAAAGGTTTCAAGGGAATATTCTTGATCAATATTATGATTTTATAACTGGAGTAGATAAAGATATGAAGTATTATGAAGAAGAAGTATTATCAATACCAGCAGGTGATACAATTAAATTGGTTGAAGAGTTTCTTGTATATGAATGTCCAGATACAAGTAATTATAATTATAAAAAGCCGATATATATAACCTTCAGGAAGTATGGTGGTGGAGAAATGAGTGAGCTTTATAAAATTGATGAAATAATTATTTTAAATCCATCCGTAGAATCTGATATTGATCGTATTAAAGATTTCGATTTAGATGATAAATCTAAGGAAAGATTGAAAAAATATATTAAAAAATTTGGATATAATGAAAGCGATCATGAAAAGAGGTTTTATATATTATCAGATGATGAAATAATTCCATTACCAAATAAACCAAGGCCTAAAAGAAATAATGCAAAATTTACGTATTATAGACTTTCAGATATATTAAAAAAAGAAGAGGTTTTACCCGCTTCACAAATGAAATAATTACCTACAGAAGAGACCGCTTAATCCATCTCCTTACACACAAGTCTAAAATACGCCTTTTAGCTTTCTGGCCATTTGAATACCATATACGCAGTCCTGAAT
>CAJWAC010000132.1 GCA_913020555.1 uncultured Polaribacter sp.
GCAATAGGGGATGTTTTGGCGTTGAGTAAATCGACTTTTTCTTGGATGATGTCGAGCGCAACGACTTCATTATGTTGGGCGAGTAAGATGGCATTTGATAAGCCTACGTAGCCTGTGCCTGCGATTGCTATTTTCATATATTGATGATCTCGTGTGTCAGTGGCTCTAGAACCAAAGGGGTCAGACTCGATTGAAATCTTAACTTTTCTTGATTCATAATGCCCTCGATTGTTACATTAATCATGACGCTTTAAATTTCGATAAAAATTTTCATGTGAACCGAGTAATTTTAAAAAACGACTCTGGGCATCGTATTTATAAGCTAATAAAGTCAGTTGTCCGTTACATTTGAATTTATACACATATATCCTCGTTAAATCACCCGCTTTTGCCTCTCCAAGTGTTGGGTTACGTACAATTTCTACTACTGCATCATCAACATCAGCTTTTTGATTGGTATGCAGCCGTTTATATAAACGGCTAAAAACTCTACTTTGAAAAACTTGAATTTCTTGCATTAGTTGCGTTTTCCTTCTGCAATAAAAGGCGTAGTAAGTGATGAATCTTCCGCATTTGCAATCAATAAATTGCGTACAAAATCAATCGGTAAATCAGGGTTATCTAACGCGGTTCTCCCGACTAAAGCCCAAAATTCGATTTGAGCAGGAATGGTTCGATGTTCTTCTTTTGCCACTATTTTTGCTTGATTGTACAAAGCTTCATCAACTTGAACTTCTATCATTATGACTTCCTTTACAGTTATTTTTTGGTTAGGAGCTTAAAAAGAGACGATATTTTAACGAATGTCGCGGAATTCCCCATCCATAAACTTGTTTTGGGTGGGGAGGCAGATAGCGACTCCTATATTAAATGTGATAGTATCATAACTATGAAAGCCAATAAATATAAACTCAAATTAACCGAAGAGTTATCAACAGCCAAATAATATAATTTGAGAAAAAAAATGGGGTCAGGTCTTTCATTATCACATTATAATAAGTAGGGTTAAATGGCTGGCTCAGTTATTTAATAAACATATCGGCTAATTTTAACACGGTAACAATAAGGGCAATCATACCTATTGACCAGCGCATATTAACATTAATTGCTTGGCTTATTTTTAGTTCTATATTTTTCTCAAAAAGATCAAATCGAGCATTGACACTAGTTTCAAGTAATTTAAACTCACCTTTTAAATTTGTAAATTCACCTTTTAAACTGGCAACATCAGATGTTACTTCATCTAATTTTTCATCGAGATGGTTAATATGATTATATTGTGACTTTAGTAATAATGTATTAATATCTTCTTGATCTAAGCCTTCCCCGCGACTAAACTTTTCCTCTATTTCTTTAATGCGTGGACTGATCATTTCAATCAGCATGTCATCTACTTTGGTTTTGTTCATTTTTTGGTTCTCAATTTACTTAATTATTAAAATCAATAATCAATGGGGTCAGACTCGATTGGAAAATTAACTTTTCTTTATTCATAATGTGTCCACATTCGATATACCTTGATTACCTTTTCTGTTTCTAAAATTTCGTACACAATACGGTGTTGTTTGTTTATCCGCCTGCTAATAAGTCCGCTCATATCACCTTTTAAATATTCAAAATCAGGCGGGTATTGAGTTGGGTTTTCACTGATAATATTTATTAATTGAATCGCTTTATTTTTCAGACCACTAGCATTTAATTTTTTAGCATCTTTTTGGGCTTGCGTCATAAAGATAATTTTATACATTACCACTTTAAATTATCTAATGTTATGCCGTTGTTAATGGGTTCATTTCTAGCTTTTTTTATGCTTTGAACTATATCGGGTATTGATCTTAAATAAGCATCATCAGTAATGTATTCCGATTGTTCTAAAATTTTAATTTCATTTGGTGAAAAATGCTCTAATAGCCAAATAAATTTATCATTTATACTGTCATCAATTTTTAACGTAACCATTTTCATTTATAAATCCTTTTTTGAACATTTTTAGTTTCTGCAATTAACCAAAGGGGTCCTGCAATTAACCAAAGGGGTCAGACTCGATTGGTTGTGACTTTTTATTTATTCTCTAATTTCAATTTCAATCTAATATCATTTGTAATTAAAACTGAATTATACAAAATAGCGGTAGCGCATATAATTGCATCAAGTAATTTTATCTTAACTATTTTCTTTAGTTCGATCACTTTATTTGATATAGCTTCATCTATATAAATGATAGTTAAAGAGGATAATAGCTCTTCAATAAACTCTCTTTCTTCATTGGAGTCAAAATCATATCCTAAAACTTCCATATATGTGATGACAGATACCGCATACTCTTCTTCATCACTAAAATAGTGTCTATTTCAATCAACTCTTTAGATAAATATATGATGGTATTGGAATCTAAAAATACCATTACCATTCGTCTCTCTGTTGATCCTGCCATGCTAAGGGGTTATCAATGGATGCAAATACATTTATTTTTTTTGCTTTAAAGAGTTGCTGTACTTTATGTTTTGTATTTGTACTATTTTCCACTTTTTCTTCTTTTATGTCTAACCCTTTTAAGTTTAAATTATTTAATAAAAACATAATATTTTGATAAATATCATCTTCAATTTTTAATTTTACGGTATGCATTTTTAGTATCCGCTATAACTTCTAGGGGCTGGCAAAACCTACTTGAGATTTTTCATGAATCAATTGGGCAAGCGATGGCAATTTACATTCACCGCTGACTCTATCTCGAATATAGTCATAAGTTC
>CAJWAC010000133.1 GCA_913020555.1 uncultured Polaribacter sp.
AAAATTAAAAAAAAAAATATTTAACACTATTTCGTTCAAATAAAAGATAGAATAGCCTAATAATTATGGACTGTTTATTTAATCATATTTATTGTTGACAGATAAATATACCGATATAGTTGAGTTAAGTGTTTGTTTGTAAGTCTTGTATTTTTGTAAACAAGAAAAGACACTTCAATAATGAAGTGTCTTTTGTGTTAATGATATTTGTTTACCCTTTATTTAAATAACCATAATTTTGTATCTAAATCATCTGAACCTTGCGCAGAAACAGCAGAATTGTAATTTTCTTCATTTAATGAAGCTGCTGTTGCAGAGTATCCGTGCCTTTGAGGAATGTCAGTAGCATTTGACAATAAATCTCCTGGAGCAATTAATCCAATTTTACCTTCAGTTCCCATTGCTTTAAATCTTCTCCATTCAGCCCAACTATTATATCCTTGTAAATACAGCGAAACCCATTTTTCGTAAGCAATATCATCTACGTTAGAATATGCATTGGCTGCAGCATATGCCTCAGAATCTGCATTAGCAACACCCCATTGTTCCATGGATGCCTTAATACCTTGTTCATATAAGCTAGAAGCATTTTCAGTAGTCCATCCCCAAGCAGCAGCTTCAGCTCTCGCAAATAATACTTCCGCATAAGTATAAATCATTAAAGGAGCATCTCCTTTATTTATAATATTACTTGTAATGAATGAGTAGTTGGCTGTTGCAGAGTTAGACTGTCCATAAGGAGCGCCCACATAAACAGAACTGGTCTCTGAAACTTGAGCATATTTAGGTAATCTTGGGTCTTCTGGATTAGTATTTGTACCTGAGCCTATTAATTTATCAACAAAAGTATCACTCAGTAAATAATCTTTTCGTCCCTCATCTACAAAATGATCTTGCCATGGATTATCATTAGTGTCTTCTGATAAAAATGTATATTGAATATTATCAGAATTTGAGGAGATAGCTCCAGAAAGCGCTTCATTAAATTTAGACCTACCAGTTGCTGGATCTGCATTTGACAAGCGCAAAGCCATTACCATTTTAATAGTATTGGCAAAAGTGCGCCATCTAGTCATGTCACCTCCAAACAAAATATCACCGTCTGGGCCATTTCCAGAGTCCATTGAAGCTAGAGCTGAGTCTAATTCAGCAAATAAGCCCATGTAAATGTTTTCCTGCGAATCGTACTTCGGTTTCGTATTGTTTTCAGCGTCGTTAGCTTCGCTATAAGGTAAGTATCCCCACCTTTCAGTCATTAATTGATACCAATACACTTTTAAAATTGTTGCTACAGCAATTTGATTTCCATTTGAGCCATAAGCTTGAGCACCAGTTTTGGTATCTTCATTACTATTTATAGTAATAATCTGTTTGATATCTTGTAATGTTGCATAAGAACCATCAGTACTCCAATTTAATGTTTGATATCTAGATTCTTCATCATACTGTCCATTTGATAAATATTGGACATATAAGTTAGCTGTTCGGTGAGCAGTAACACCACTTAGACCTCTTTGGACATTGGTTAGCATTAATGAAGGCACCGAGTTGCTGGGACTATTAGGATCGGTATTAGTGTTGCCAAAATCTACAGTTTCGCAGGCTGAGAAAGTGGCAGCTAATACAATAAGTAAAAGTGTTTTTAAATTATTTATTTTTTTCATTTTTTCTTCGTTTTATTTAGAATGTCATTCTTAAGTTAAACCCAACTGTTCTAACATTTGGTAATTGGCCACCTTCTGTCCAATTTACGCCGTTTCTTGTTTCAATTTCAGATGGATCTAAACCTGGAATTGCTGAATGTATTAACCATACATTATTTGCAAATACACCAACGTTTATCTTTTTAAATGGAGTGTTTTCTAATGCAGATAAAGGCAGGTCATAATCTAATCTAATAGTTCTTAATTTAATGTATGACGCATCGTATAACCATCTCTCGTGTAAAGCAAATAAACGACCCCAATAAGTTGATCCAGAGACGTTATATGATACGGGAGCTCCAGTGGTTTCGTCTACCCCTTCTATTAAAACCCCGCCTGAATTTCCTGTAGCGTTAGCTACTGCACTTGAACTACTAGTGGCAGTTCCGTTTAATGGGTCTCTTACTGGATTACCTAAGTTATTGTTTCCTACGGTTTCTTCTCCTAAACCAGAATAATTATTAAACATTCTTGTTACTGAAAATACTTTACCTCCACTTTGAAAATCTATATCAAATCCTAAATTAAAGTTTTTGTAACGAATATTATTAGATAGACCTCCCGTAAAGTCTGGTAGTACGTTTCCTAAATATTGATTAGTATCGTATCTAGGGGCTCCTGTTGAAGATAATATTTTATTTCCATCATCATCTCTTCGGAATGCTCTACCGTATATAGCGCCCCATTCTTCGCCTACTCTTTCTTGCAGCTGTATTCCTCTCCAAGAACTAGATAAAACGTTCACATCAACCCCATCTGCAATGGCAACTACTTTTCTTTTTAATGTTGCAAAATTTGAATATACACTCCAATTAAAGTTTTCCGTTTTTATTGGAGAGAAATTTAACCCAATCTCAATACCATCGGTAGTTTGTTCACCGCTATTTAAGAATGTAGAAGAAAAACCACTAGCACCATCTAAAGAAACGTTTGTTGGTAAATCCACATCTTTTCTTTTAAAATATGTAAAATCTAAATCTATTTTACCTTTTAGTA
>CAJWAC010000134.1 GCA_913020555.1 uncultured Polaribacter sp.
CAACTTTTTTTGAAAAATGACCTGTTGGTATCTTATTTAGATCTTTTGCAGTTAGTTGTTCTCCACTCATATAAAATTAATTTAATCATGAAATAACAAACTAATCAATTTTTTATAGGCTCGTTTTAGGCAAATTACATAACCTAATAGTCCAATTTAGGTTTTTTTTAAGTAAAACGAATATTTTTACTGTTTAAAGGTTTTAAAATTATTGAAGCTGGATATTTTTTCTTTTGTACTTCTATAAATAAATTTTCTTTTGCAAGATCTTCTTTTGAAAGCTCAGAATTTATATATCCAAATGCAAGGTTTTTATTAAAGTTAAAAGAAAAATTACCTGAAGTAGTTCTGCCGATAATATCTTTGTCATTATAAATTGGTTCATCATGAAGTAATAAGGGTTCCCCCGGTTTGCTATCTTTTAAAGTTAGCATTACAAATTTCTTATTATCTTTTTTATCTTTAATTTTTAATAAAGATTCTTTGCCTACAAAATCAATATTCTTTTTGTAACTAATAGTAAATTGAAGGCCTGCCTGGTATTGATTTTCTTCTGGAGATATATCGTGACCCCAATGCAAGTATCCGGTTTCCATTCTCATGGTATCCATAGCTAGCATACCACAATGAGAAAGATTAAATTCTTTTCCAGTTTGAACAATTAAATTATAAATTTCTTTAGCTTCATTCATTTTTATATAAAGTTCAAAACCCAATTCACCTACATAAGACAATCTTTGTGCCCATATTTCTTTGCTATTTATTGTTATTTTTTTACTAATACCAAATTTAAAATTTTCATTAGAAAAGTCATCCTTTGATAATTTAGACATTAAAGTTCTACTTTTTGGCCCAAATACTCCAAGACAAGCTACTTCATCAGTTACATCTTTAAATTCAACTTCCTTGGACAAATGTTTTAAAATATGAAATTTGTCATGTTCCCTATTTGCAGCTGAAGTAATTATTCTAAAATAATTTTTATCCAAACAAACAACAGTTAAATCTGTTTCTATTCCTCCATCTTTGTTTAACATTTGAGTGTATGTGGTTTTGCCTATTTCATCTTTAACATTTGCTGTGCAAATTTTTTGTAATTCACTATGAGCGTTTTCTCCCTTTATATCGTATTTTGAAAAAGCCGTAAGATCAAATAAGCCAACATGTTCTCTTGCATTTTTAGTTTCAAACTTTACAGCTGGATACCAATTCTGATCATTGTAACTATATTTAAACTCAGGCTTTTCATTGTTTAAAGCGAACCACATTGGTCTTTCATATCCTGAAGAAACTCCAAAACAAGCTCCTGCTTTTTTCAATTCTTCGTGATAAGGAAATAATTTTTGGTTTCTCGATGTTTTGTGTTGTTTATATGGCCAGTGCATTCCATATAAGTCACCTAGTGTTTCCGTTATTCGTTCAGTAATGAACTTTACTTCAGAGTGAAATTTTTGAAATCTTTTTATGTCATATATAAATAAATCTTCATTAATATGACCATTCATCATCCATTCAGCTGTTACTTTTCCAGCACCGCCACCGCTTCCAATTCCAATACTGTTAAAACCACAGCAAACAAAAAAGTTCTTAACTTCTGGAACTTCGCCTAATAATGTATTTGTATCTGGAGTAAAAGATTCTGGTCCAGAAAAAAATTTCCTAATTCCTGCATTTTCTAAAAGTGGCACTCTTTTAAATGATGCTTCTAAATATGGCTCAAAATGATCAAAATTTTCTGGAAATTCTCCAAATGAAAAATCATTAGGAACTCTATTTGTTTTGCTAAAGGCTGGAATTGATTTTCCTTCAAAAATTCCAACTAATAATTTACCTGCATCTTCTTTTAAATATAAACTATCATCAAAATCTCTTAGAACTGCTAGATCTTTGGGTAAATCTTTTATTGGTTCCGTAATAATATAAAAATGTTCAGCTGGATACAAAGGTATGTTCACTCCTGTATCTTCGCCTATTTGTCTTGACCACATTCCAGTTGCTAAAACCAAATATTCACATTCAATTGTTTGGTTGTTAACTTTAACTCCTGCAACTCTTCCATTTTTAACCAGAATCTTTTCAATTGGACTTTTTTCAAAAATTTTTACACCCTCTTCCTTTGCGGCTTTCGCTAATAAGTTTGTTACACCTATAGGATCAGCTTGGCCATCTCCTGGCATAAAAATACCCCCTAGAATATCTTTTTCATTTATTATTGGGTAAATTTTTTTTATTTGATTAATATTTAATACTTCTACATGCACATCAAACAACTGAGCTGTAGTTGCTTGTCTTTGTAGCTCCTGCCAACGACCTTTTGTTGTTGCTATAGATAGCGCACCATTTAATTTTAATCCTGCAGAAAAACCAGTTTTTTTTTCTAATTCTTTGTATAGGTCTGTTGTATATTTTCTTATTTTAGTAATTGCCGCAGAAGGACCTAGTTGACTTACAAGTCCTGCAGCATGCCAAGTAGTTCCTGAAGTTAATTGATCTCTTTCAAGTAATATTGTGTCTTTCCATCCAAATTTTGCTAAATGATAAGCAACAGAGCAACCAGCTACACCTCCACCTATTACAACTACTTTTGTACTTTTTGGAAGTTCTTTCATAATGCAAAAGTATAATACTTAAATCATCATTAATTAATCGCTTCAGATGGAGAAATATATTGATGGCCAA
>CAJWAC010000135.1 GCA_913020555.1 uncultured Polaribacter sp.
GTTCTTAAAGATGGTGCAGCTGCCATTTATGGAGCTAGAGCTTCTAATGGAGTTGTTATTATTACTACCAATGGCGGTGGATATGGCATGGATAAAGCAAAAGTTACCTTAGACATGTATACTGGATTCTCAGATATTGCAAATTCGCCAACAAATTTAAATGCAGAACAACATGCACAGATGTTGCTTCAAAGTAGATTAAATGACGGATTATCAGGCGCCGCATTATCACATGGACAGTATGATCCTACAGGTTCTGGAAACTATACTGTTCCGTCAACAATTCAAGGAAATAGAAGAGTCGTATCCTACAACCCAATTACTTATAGTAACCCAGGTGAATTTACAGCATCTGTGACTCCTGGAGGAACAAATTGGTTAGATGCAATCACTAGAAAAGCGCTTACAAACAGTGTCTCTCTTTCTGTTCAAAATGGAAATGAGAACGGAAAATATTACCTCTCCGTAAATTATTTGGATAGAGATGGGGTTTTAGACTACACAGGCTATGAAAGAATAGGTACTCGATTGAACTCTGAATTTAAAGTAGGGAAGCGATTAGTTATCGGAGAACACCTGAATGTCTCATTTTCTAATACAAATACAGGAGCAGATGAAGCAATAGAAAATTCATTTAGAATGACTCCTTTATTGCCTGTAAGAGACGATCAGGGGAATTTTGCTGGAGTAGCGGGTACTGATTTAGGGAATACTCGAAACCCTCTTGCACAATTATACAGAGCTAGAAACAATTACAATAAGCGCCACGATATCACAGGAGATGTGTACTTATCCTATAAACTGTTGGACGAGTTAACCTTTAAAACAGTTCTTGGAGGTGGGTATAATACTTTTGATAGTCAATCATTTACAGCCTTAGATCCAGAACATGGTGAGCCAATTTCTGTAAATTCTTTAAATGAACAAGATCAAACCTTCTATAATTGGATTTGGACAAACACCTTAAACTATAAAAAAACTTTTGGAGACCACAGTGTGAATGCGCTGTTAGGATTTGAATCATTAAAAGATGAAGGCAATGGAAGAGGGATAACCAATACCGATTACTTATTTGAAACTCCAGATTTTTATACGATATTTAATGGTCAAGGAGCACCAAGTATTGACTATGCTTTTGCTGGTGGGAATTCATTATGGTCTGTTTTTGGAACCGTAAATTATAGTTACAAAGGCAATTATTTTCTAACGGCTACCTTGCGTAGAGATACCACATCAAGATTTAGAGGAGACAATCAGTCGGGTGTTTTCCCTTCATTTACTGCAGGTTGGATTGTGAGTAATGAAGATTTTTGGAACTCAAACTCTTTTGTGAATCGTTTAAAAATAAAAGGATCTTGGGGTGAACTTGGAAACCAATCCTTACCAGTAGGTAATCCTACAATTAATCAAAACCGCTTAAGCCCTAGCCTTGCCAATTATGCATTCAACGGAAATGCAGGAAGCATTGTTACTGGAGCATTATTATCGGATATTGGTAATCCAAATTTAAAATGGGAAACTTCAGAAAACTTTAACATTGGTTTTGAAGCAGATTTCTTAGACAGTAAGTTCAACTTGTCTTGGGAATACTATATTATAAAAACAAACGATTTTATTGTACAAGATCTTTTTCAAAACCCTACAACAGGAATTGATGCAAACGCTCCTTATGTAAATTTAGGAAGCGCAAAGAATACAGGTTTTGATTTGTCTGCTAGTTATGGAGACCAAGTTTCTGAAGATTTTTCTTTTAATGTTAGCGCAAACCTATCTCATTATAAGAACGAGATTACTTCGTTAGTAAACGATGTGGCTACACCTGGAAGAGGAGATTTAAGAAATGGAGCCGTGACAAGAACAGAAGTTGGAGAAGAAATGTCGTATTTTTACGGACGTAAAGTTACCGGATTAGACAACAACGGACGTATGGTCTTTGCAGATGTCAATGGAGATGGTGTTGTGGATGATAGTGATAAAACAAAAATTGGTTCACCACACCCAGATTTTGTCTATGGTATCAATATCAATTTAAAGTACAAGG
This sequence comes from uncultured Polaribacter sp., assembly GCA_913020555.1. GTDB lineage: Bacteria > Bacteroidota > Bacteroidia > Flavobacteriales > Flavobacteriaceae > Polaribacter. Next base: position 2,042 of record CAJWAC010000135.1, read on the forward strand.
GTTTTGATGCTCAGGTATTTTTTAATGGTTCTCAAGGAAATGATTTGTACAATTACAATAAAGTATTTACTGATTTTGGATTGTTTTTTAATGGAAACAGAAATACAAGAGTGTTGAATGCATGGACACCTTCAAATACGAATACAAATGTTCCTGCTCTATCAGCGGCGTATCCATTAGAAGAGGTGTCTTCTAACTCTTATTTTGTAGAAGACGGATCTTTCTTTAGATTAAAGAATTTACAAATTGGATATACCATTCCAAATTCTTTAACAAGCAAAGCAGGTATAGAAACTGTAAGACTATATTTACAGGGTTCAAATTTATTTACCATTACAGATTATACAGGCTTTGACCCAGAGGTTTCAGCTGGTTCGAACTTAAGTTTAGGTATTGATAGTAGATTATATCCAATTTCAAAAGTATTTTCTTTGGGAGTAAACATAAAATTTTAAAACAATGAAAATTACAAAAAAAATATTTTTTATAG
>CAJWAC010000136.1 GCA_913020555.1 uncultured Polaribacter sp.
GGTTATGTGAGGTTAAAGCTTTACCACAAGGATCACCAAAGCCAGAAATAACATTTACAACACCTTTTGGTATTCCTGTTTTTTCAATTAATTTTGCAAACTCAAACATAACTGCAGGAGCTAACTCAGAACATTTAATTACCACTGTATTTCCCATAGCAAGAGCAGGAGCAAGTTTTGTTGCTGTTAAAAGCATTTGTGAATTCCATGGAACAATAGCAGCAACTACACCAATGGGTATTCTGGTAGTTATTGCTTGAAAATTAGGTTTATCAATTGGCAACACTGTTCCTTCAACTTTATCTGCAAGGCCGGCATAGTAATCATAATATTCTGCAATGTAATTTGCTTGCTTGTTTGTTTCTCTAAATAATTTTCCAGTATCGATTGTTTCTATTTTTCCTAATAATTCTGCGTTCTCTCTTAATTGATTACCAATTGATCTTAAAAATTTTCCTCTTTCTCTAGGCAATAATTTAGGCCATTCACCTTCGAAAGCTTTTTGTGCTGCTCTTACTGCTTTATCTACATCTTTAGCGCTAGCTTCAGGAACTTTTGCCCATGGCTCATTATTTTCAGGGTTTAAAGTTTCGAAAGTTTTTTTGCTTTCCGATTCAACCCATGAACCGTCAATAAACATTTTATATTCTTTAAGCTTTGTCATAACTTTGATTAATAAATAATTCTATAGTTTTATTAAAATCCTTATCACATTCTATATTACAAAGGTGTTTACCATTTTTTATTTCTATATATTTGCTTCCTTCGATTTGATTGCTCAAATTTTTTGCCATATCTGGAGTTGATCCTACGTCAAATTGCCCAGTTGTTACAAGTGTATTTGTTTTAATTTTATTAATGATTTCATCATCATCTTCGTAAGAAACAAAGAGTTTATAAGCTTTTAAGAAATTCTTAAAATCATTGTTTTCAAGCATTGAATATATCTTCTGATAAATCTCTTGATTTTTTTTTGCAAATTCTGGTGTGAACCATCTTCTTAAAGAACTTTTTCTTGAAGCCGGTCCATGTAATTTTTGTATTTCATGTCTATTTTCAACAATCCTTTTTTGCTCTTTGGTTCTTTTGTAAATTGATCCATGCAATATTAAAGAGCTTAATCTATCGCCATGCACTGATGCAAAATCTCTAGCAATAAGTGATCCCAAAGAAAAACCAACTAAGTGAATTTTTTTTAAATCTAATTCATCAATTAAATTAAGCAATTGCTTAGTGTAGTCTTCAAAACTTAATTGTGCTTTTTCTAAAGGTGTTTTTCCGTGACCAAGCAGATCATAAGTAAGTGTGTTATGATTTTTAAAAAATTCAATTTGTTGATCCCAAATTTCTTTTGTTAGACCTACACCGTGAATAAACACAATAGTAGACCTATCGTCTTTTTTACTTAAATAATATGAAGTCTTATATTTTTCAGAAGTTTCAGACATAGATGACTATTTAGGATTTTTTATTCCCATTTCTTTCATGTCTTGATATCTATCACCTGTTCTTGCATGCGCTCTTCCGCTTGAAGCACCACCTATTGCAATTACAATTTCATCATCACAAGGGGCATCATGAATAGTAAATTCATGCGTTAAGTAATAAGGTCTTAATCCTGAATCAGTTTTATGCATCATTGGAATGGATATTTTACATCCTGCAGGGCCTCTCGTATTTGTAAAGCTTAAATAAGATGTTCCTCCAACTGCATCTCTAAATTTATTTCCAAATCTTAATGTATGAATAAAAGCTGAGGCATGTTCTATTTCACCTGCAAGGCCAACAACTCCAGCCTTTCCATAGGCTAAAATTTTTTCTGGTGATCCAATTTCTTTTATCAATTCTGGAACTAAGATATCTCCTAATTTTGGTGCTAAATCTAAAATTACTGGTTTTAAATCTTCAACAAAACCTTTTCCATGCCAAGGATTTTTAAAAACAGTTGCAACCGAAACCATTAACACAGGTTCTTTAGCTTCTTTGCCACCTTCTATAAAAGTTTTATCTACAAATTTTGTAAATTTTCTTAGGTGTAAATTCATTTATTTCATCCTATGTTTAAAACTATCTCTTCTAAAACTATAAAGTGCTTTAGGATCAATATTAACATTAATCACTGCAGGCTTATTATATTCTAAAGCTGCTTTCAATACCTCATTAATCTCTGTGACTTTATTTACATTAAAACCATTTGCTCCATAAAGTTGGGCAACTTTATCAAATGAAGGGCTGTTTATGTCGGCGCCTATATATCTTTTTCCAAAAAAATCTTTTTGATAAGCTTTTTCTGCGCCCCAACTTTTATTATTCATAACAATAGTTATAGTATTAATTTTATAATCTACAGCTGTACTTAATTCTGATATTGTCATTCCAAAACCTCCATCACCCATTAAGCTAACAACAGTTTTTTC
>CAJWAC010000137.1 GCA_913020555.1 uncultured Polaribacter sp.
TGTTCATAATATAATTTTAAAAGAAAAATCCAATGGAAGTTTAGTAGGTATAATCGCTCAATTTGGTGGGCAAACCCCCATCAAATTAGCGAAATTTCTTCATGAAAATTCATTGCCAATAATAGGAACTCAATACTCTTCAATTGATCTTGCTGAAGATAGAGACAGATTTAGAAAACTTTTAATAAAATTAAACTTAAAGCAGGCAGAAAGTGGAATTGCAAAAACATACAATGAAGCAATTCAAATTGCAGAAAAAATTGGATTACCTTTGATGGTCAGGCCTTCCTATGTTTTAGGTGGTAGAGCGATGGAAATAGTTCATGAAAAAGATCAATTAAAAGATTTTGTTGAAGAAGCATTCAAGGCTGGAGAAAATAATCCAATTTTAATTGATAAATTTATAAACAATGCAATGGAAGTTGATGTAGATGCTATTTCGGATGGCAAAAAAGTTTTTGTTGCGGGTATCATGCAGCATATTGAAGAAGCCGGAATACATTCAGGTGACTCGGCATGTTGTCTTCCTCCAGTTTCTATAAAGAAAGAACTAATTGAAGAAATTAATAATCAAACAAAAAAATTAGCTTTGGCTTTAAAAGTAAAAGGTTTCATGAATGTACAATTTGCAATTAAAAATGATGAAATTTTTATTATTGAGGTAAATCCAAGAGCAAGCAGAACGGTTCCATTTGTTTCAAAAGCTAAAGGAATTCCTTTGGCTAAAATTGCTTCAAGAGTAATGGTAGGTGAAAAATTATCAAAATTTAATTTAACAAATAAAAATAAGAGTATGTTTGCTGTGAAAGAAGCTGTCTTTCCATTTAATAAATTTCCAAACGTAGATGTTTTGCTGGGACCTGAAATGAAATCAACTGGAGAAGTAATGGGATTAGATCGTGACTTTGGTCTGGCATATGCTAAAAGTCAAATTGCTGCATCAAATTCATTGCCAACAAAAGGGTTAGCATTTATTTCTTTAAAAGACTCGCATAAAGTTGAGGGAGTAGATTTAGCAAAACAATTATTAAAATTAAATTTTATATTATGTGGCACAGGAGGAACGGCAGACTTCATACGTAAACATGGCATGAATTGTAAAAAGATAAATAAAGTTAGTGGAGGCTCACCACATATTGTTGATGTATTAAATTCAAAGAAAATTGCTCTAGTTATTAATACTGGTGGTGGAAGAAGCGAACATCGTCTTAATGATGCAATTGCTTTAAGAAGAGCAACGCTAATTAACAAAGTTCCATATTGTACAAATATGTCAACCGCTCAGGCTTGCTTAAAAGGTATCAAGTCACTAAAAACAAAAAAAATTACAGTAACTTCTCTTCAAGATATTTGAGAATTTAAAGGGTCTATTTAAACTATTCTACTTTCCAATCAGTTAGAAAAGAGACATAATTGACTTGCAAACATCGTCTTTCTTTAACAATCTCTTTTTTTTCCATTCCATGCCAGGTATTCGGGCCACTAGAAAAGAAATATCCATAATTGTTTTTATAGGGAACTGTTTTAACTTTTTCTAGTTTCTCATTATAAAAATCTGTACCTAATTCTTCAGGCTCATTGAACTCATTAACAAATAGAAGACATGATAGTAACTTTTCTTTAATATCACAGTGAGGTTTTAACCAAAATCCTTTTCTATCACAGATAACTTCAACTCTTACATATGAATTTGATAAATCTTTATTTATAAGTTGTGAAATTTTTTCATGAGTTTTTTTTGACTGTAATTCATTAATCAATCTAACTAACGCTGGAAATTGTTCGGCATTATCTTTTGTCACAAAACATCTAAATTTTATAGCTTTTCCTCCAGAAGCTATACCCTCTCTAAATTCAGCTCCTCCTCCATCAATTGCTCTTGTTCCATCATAAGACAAATTATGATCAATTGCGTTTGGTATGTCAGCTTTTATTATTTCCTGAATTGCTTCTTCTGATAATGGTTCATTTAATTCCCAATGCTTAAATGGATCGTCATGTTCTTTTGAATTATTTAGCAATGAGTTAAGAAAAGTCATGATCCTTTATTTTATCTTTTATATAGCCTGATATTCTATTCGTTTCATCTAATTTTTCATAATTCCAACTTTCAACAGATGAATCAAGATTTTTGATTATTTTTAAAGATTCAAATAAATTAAAAAATTCTTTAAATCTTTGGTTACTTTTTATTGATGGCATTTGTGCAACATAAATAGGCTTACCAGTAATAGCAGCCTCTGAAATCATTGATGTCGAGTCACATGTTACTACAATATGATCTGCTAACTTCAAGGCTGAAAGGTAAGCTTTTTTGTCAACATCAAGGACTATAATTTGATTTTTATCAAAATAATTTTGAGCTTTTTCGATAATATTTTTGGGTGTTCTCATTGAA
>CAJWAC010000138.1 GCA_913020555.1 uncultured Polaribacter sp.
TATGCATTAGTGCACTTATATTTTTAAAAATGGGGTAGAAAAATAATTGAATGGTTTTTAGTCCCTGCTGCATGTTTATGGGGTTACATTTTCAGTACAATTATTGCAAATCTCAGAGGAGTTATCATTTGGATATTATCAATCGAGCCCAGCCCTTTTAGTTCTAAAAAATGATTAAAACAGATGCTTTGCTATCGCTTTTATTATCGTTTTTAAAAAAATAGAGCCTAAGCATTAAAGTTAGTGTAAATTGTTTATAAAAATTTATACTATAGTGTATTAATTTAACGAAGGCTAATTTCCCTATCTATTGAATAATAAGAGAAGCTGAGCTACTAAATCACCCTGTAACACCTTGATGTTACACTTTAATGGAATACGGTAAATAGATTAAGATGAAATATAGAAAACTTGAAAAATGGGATTACCCTGAAGAATCTATCAATTTAATCTTTTTTGCACAACTGCTTGATGAACTCTTTTTTGACTTCTCCTTAGATACTTATAAACCGTCGGCAATGAATTCAAGTTTACTTTGCGAGGAAGCACTAGGCATTATTAAAGAAATAGGTAATGGAAATATTAAAAAACCAAACCTCCAACATATTTTGGATGAACTCTGTGAAAATCTAAGCAAAGATCCTGTAGTTAGTGAGTTGCTCTCTATTGATTTAAAACAAATAAATTCAGTTTTGCTTAACCCTAAAGAGCCGGAAGCTGAAAAGAAAATAATAGTCGAGCTAGTTTTGAGGCAGATTTATCTCAAAAAATATAAAAATAAAAATGAAGACTTGCTTAAAAATGCAATTTACGGCGATAAGAATTTTCGTTTAATTAGAGGCTTAACTCGAAGTTATGCAACTACATTAATTAATTTAGGATACAGCTCAGAATATATTAGTGAAGTTGTTAAAAAGTTTTTTCATTATGATAAAAATAGAATTTCAGGTAAAGAAGCAATAGATGACTTTTTGAAAATATTTTCAGAAAAACCAGAATTATTTACATTAGTTTTTAAAATACCGAAGTCAATAAAAAATTATAAAACCTCATATGAAACTTTTAATATTAAATTTTTAGATGAACTTTCCGACTTAACTTATGATTTATCAAATCATAAGTTCAAAAAAAATGCAGATCAATTATATATTTGCCTTTCTGAAATTAAAGCTCGTGATATTTTCTCAGCAAAAAGTGAAGCTGAAAGAATTTTAGATATTCTCAGTACAGTATTTGGACTATACCATCATAAAGAACAAATTAATTGGCAGCCTGACTGCCTCATCATCAACGAAAGAACAAAAGTAGTCGAAAGATCTAAAACAAAAATAAATGTAATGCATAAATGTGCAGACCAAAAACAATCACAAGCAGCTAAAAATGCGAATTCTTTCTTATCTGAATTTGGCCTTGAAGAAAATTCATTTAGAAAGTTTACACGATCAGCTGAGTTACATTCTTTAGCACTAAGTAGTGATTCTAGTGAAAATCAGATATTAAATTTATGGATAGCTTTAGAGTCAATTATTCCAATAAATAATAATGACAAAATAGCAAATATTGAGCATATAATTAATAGTACCATTCCATTTTTAAACTTAATATATTATCAAAGGCTTGTTGCGCGATTTACAAGTGATTTATTTAATTGGGATAAAAGGCAAACAAGAAAAGTTTTAAAAAATATAGATGGCGACACTTCAATAATAAAAGTTGCCAAACTAGTATCCTTAAAGGAGTATGAATTAAACCGACTGGAACTAAATAGTTATTTTAAAGATTTTCACCTTATGTCTGATAGGTTTAATTATCTTTGTTACATATACTCTAGTCCAAAGAATATGTTAGAAGGTCTTGATTCTCATTCCAAACGAATAGGTTGGCAAATACGTCGAGTTTATAGAGCTAGAAATTTAATTGTTCATTGTGGGATTACACCATCATATATAGAAGTATTAATTGAAAATATACATGATTACCTTGATACTGTTATGAATAGAATAATTCAACTAGCGGCAGAGTCTAAAAAAATCACAAGCATTGAACAGTCATTTAAATATGTTTTTTTAGTTAATGCCAATGTTGAAAAAAATCTAGATCATAAGAATACTATTTTCACCTCTGAAATGATAAATAAATTATATAGTAAAATATAATTCTAATAAGAAAATTCACTTAACCGTGAATCGCTCTCTTTTACGTCAACTGAAGCAGTCGTTAGGTTTTAAAAAAAATAAATTTTCAGGAGATTCAAATGAATTACAAAGAATTTAAAGTGGTACATATCGTTGAAGGGGGCTGTGGAACAGTACTGCTT
>CAJWAC010000139.1 GCA_913020555.1 uncultured Polaribacter sp.
TTTTTTCTTGTATTGAATTATTCATCTAGTAATAATTTAATGTCTTGTTTTAATTCTTTAATTTGATCAGGAAAACCGTCATTTTCAATAGCATTATAATATATAATTGGATTACCATTACCATCTATTCTAGATCGCAAATAACCTTCTTTATCCACCAATGCAAAATATCCTGAATGTTCAAATCCACCATGATCTTTATCTCCTTTACCGGCATATAAGCTAAAACCACTTTTGGCTATATTGTACACAAAATCTTCGGTTCTTCCTGTTAATAAATGCCAGTTTTTATGCGTAATCCCCTTATTTTTTGTATATTCTTTTAAAATTTGAGGAGAATCAATCTCTGGAGTTATAGAGATGGAAGCGATACCAAAATCGGGATTTAACAAAAAAGCATCCTGCAGTTGTAGCATTTTATCTGTCATTATTGGACAGATGGAAGGACAAGTTGTAAAAAAGAATTCTACCACATAAACTTTGCCTTTGTAACTATCGTTAGTTATTGTTTGTTCGTCTTGATTCACAAAGCTAAATTGAGGTACTTTTCTTTTTGTTGATGAGGGTCCTGATGTTTTCAGATATGCCAAACCAGAATCTTTAAAGCGATCGACTATTTTTGGAACCGTGTAAATTCCAAAAAGTAATATGATAAAAGAGATACCTATGTATGAATTTTTTTTACTCATAAACCTACTTCCTTTCTATTTGCTTTATTCTTATTTTTCTCTTTAAAAGCGGCATAATACTCATAATATAATACTTTTAAATCATCTTTTAATTTACCATTTAATTCTGAAACAGAATTTAGTGAATAACCATAAAGCTTTTTATCTGTTTTATCATCTTTCAGTCTTCCTCTTAAATTCAAATTTTTATCAATCAAAAATACTTTTGATGATGCTAAATTATTTAATGGCTCATTATACTGAAAACCTTCATAAAAAGCCTTAATCTGTGATTTATTACCGGGCAAAAATCTCCATTTTTGCATATCTGTAAAAGCGCCAATTTGATCTTTTAAATTTGCTACTTCTTCACTTTTATTATTAGGATAAATTGCAATAATTTGAAATTGCTTATAGTCTAAAAACTTCTTGTAAATTTTTTCATTCAGATTTAATAAACCAGACGTCATTGATTTAACATCGTTTCCCAAAAAACAAACAATAGAAACTGATTCTTTTAATTGCACTGTTTGTAAAGTATCAATCTCTGAGAGATTTTTTACTTTTTCAGTAAGAATTGGAAGTTTTTTAAAATTATTTTCTCCAGTAGATAGAATTAAAAAACAGATTAAAGGAAAAATAAATAACAAAAATAATACAATTCTCTTTTTTGTAAAAAACTTCATCTACTTAGAATTAAAAATTTAACATTTATTGAATATAAAAAAAGGTGGTTATAAAACCACCTTATCTTCTTTAATTACCATTTTACAAGTGGTCCTAATGTTTCGTGTAAATAATCTCCTTCGATTAAAAGCAATGTTACGAGGTAACTGATTAAGAATATGGCGGTCCAAACTACAGAACGCCTAAACCATTTCTTTTCATCTTCCATATGCATAAATGCCCAAGTAATTCCGTATGCTTTAGCTAAAGTAAGAATAATAAATATCCAATTTAAAGGACTAGTTCCCAAAAAACTTGTTAAATGCAATACAGCTGGTTTAAATATACCTAAAGCTACTTCTACAATCGTTATTGCCGATAAAATCCAAAATACATTCCAGATTCTTTTTGTATGTGATTCGTGTGCGTGTGCCATTTTTAAGCTATTATTTAATTATACTAAATAGAAGAATGTGAATACAAATACCCAAACTAAATCTACAAAGTGCCAATATAATCCTACTTTTTCAACCATTTCATAATGTCCTCTTTTCTCATAAGTACCAAGAATCACATTAAAAAAGATAATAATATTAATAACAATCCCAGAAAATACGTGAAAACCGTGAAAACCAGTAATAAAGAAAAAGAAATCTGCAAAAATTGTATTCCCATATTCGTTTACTTCTAAGTTAGCACCTTCTACTACCAACTTTCCTTTTGCTAATTCTTCTGCACCCTTTTCTCTAGATAAAATTACTTTTTGTTTTTTACCCATATCTATTTCCTCGCTTCTAATTTGAATAGCAGGATTCTTTTGATATGATGCCATAACTTGT
>CAJWAC010000140.1 GCA_913020555.1 uncultured Polaribacter sp.
TGTGCAAGAATTAAATACAAAAGCAATTAGAAAAGTAGATAAAATCAATAAATAAAAATATTTGTTTTTCATGATATGAATATGTTTTTACGATTTACTTTTTTGTAAGAAAAAGTAATTAATGATTAATTTTTAACAAAGATTAATACTCTTTTAAATTTACAATAAAATAAAAAACTTTTAAACAAAAATTGATTAATTGAATAAAAAATTAAAATAGAATACTTTTTATTTAGCAATTAAATTCTATTCTCTTTTTTAGCAAATCCAATAGTTTCAAGAATATACTCTGCTTTAGCCATGTTTTTTTGTTGAACCATCAAATAATCATTTGTAAATGTTGAGGTTAGCGTTATATCAATTTTTTGAATAGCGAATGCCGTTGCAATTGCCGCTAAAAATCCTTCGCAATAAAAAGGATTACCACACTTTATATTAAATAGTATCCAATTTTCTGGATTTCTTTCATATTCTTCTAAATATTTAAGATTTGAGACTTCTGTTACTACCGTAATTTCATCAGAATCTCGAGTAACCATTAAGTGTTTTTCAGGAAAAAGTACTTTGAAAACTTTTGCATAAACATAAACACCCTTTTCAATAGTAAACCAACTTGATTTTATAACCAACTTTAATTCATTGCTAATTTCTAATTTCATAACTTTATTTTTAGTGTTTTCATTTATATGAATAGTCTCTTGTTTTAAGTAATTAAGTTTCGAATTGAACTAAAGTATATCGATTATTTAGTAATTATTTAATCATGTTTTTTATATAAAACCTTTCTACTTTTTCTCTAGCCCATGGAGTAGTTCTCAAAAATTTCAAACTAGACTTATATGTTGGGTTATTTTTAAATGCTTTAATATTTAAAGTATCGCCTAATTCATCCCAACCAAATTCTGAATAAAGATCTTCTAATATTGTTGCTAATTTTATTCCGTGTAAAGGGTTATTTGGCTGTTCTTGACTCATATTTATATGATTTTATTTGCAAGTAACGATTTAAAATATAAAAATCTAATTTAATTTTCTGTATATCCGTAATTAGTCATAACCTGTAATATTAGCAATTACTAACCTATCAAATATTTTTTCACCAAAGTATCTTCGATTCAGCTTATATACAAATTCATTCAAGTACAATTGAAGATATTTCTTTTTGATTTTATGATAAGTACCTACAAAATTTCGTTTTGCATTACTGATTGTAATATGTACCCATTTTAAGGTTTCCTTTGTTGTTGTTTCACTTGATTTTTCACTTATATGCAACTCTACATAATCTGCAATATTAATATAAGAAGTACTTTTATCAGTAAATACAATTGTTTTCTCACCGTCTATAGCTTGGTGTAATGCTGTATCTGTTCCATCAGCTTGATGGTTTTCTAAAACTTTAGCTTTAAAATAGCGGCATTGTCTCTCTACTTTACCTGTTTCAATATCTTCAAGAACTGTACTTTCAGCCATAACCATAACATTGGATTTTGTTTTACTACCACGACCAGCCTTTTGTGTATTGTGCTCTTCTTCAGATGCTTCTATTGTAAAATAACCTTCATCCATTTCTATCATTCCCTCTAAGGTATAGCGATCATCTCTTTTTCCCATTGCTTTACGCAATTTATGAACCATTGCCCAAACTGGCTCGTAGCGTTTTAAACCTAATTGACGCTGAATTTCTTTTGAGGAAAAACCTTTCTTAGTTGCTGTTAATAAAAACATTGTTTTGTACCAAATCATAAATGAAAGATTAGAACTCTGCATTATTGTACCGCTCCTCAAAGATGTACGACTTCTGCACTTTTTACATTCATAACTCCATTGACTTTTTATCCAATAATGTTCTTTATGAGAACACTTTTTACATGAAACTCCTATTTTGTCTCGCTCTGATTTAAAATGATTACGGCAAGATTCTTCACTGCCAAGTTCTGCTGTAAAACTGAAAATATTCATACCTTAAATTTTCTTAAAGATAAGCATTATTATTGTATTATTAGTGTTTACGGATATGCAAAAGTAGCATTTTAAAATCTTACTTAAATTCAAATATTTTAAAAATGAGATTAAAATAACTTTAGCTTTAATATTA
>CAJWAC010000141.1 GCA_913020555.1 uncultured Polaribacter sp.
GAAAAAGTACTTTACTTAGAGCGATTGCTGGAATTTTAGAAATTGAATCTGGTAGTTTAGATGTTTATGGAAAAGTAGCTCCTGTTTTAGCTTTAGGTGTTGGGTTAGAGCCTGAGTTTTCTGGAATGGAAAACATTAAAATTGCAGGAGTTTTAATGGGACTATCTAAAAAAGAAATTGAATCTTGTAAAGATTTTGTTCGTGATTTTTCTGAGCTGTCAGAAGAAGATTTAAATATGCAAGTGAAGAGATATTCTACAGGAATGATGCTGAGACTATCATTTTCTATTGCGGTTTCTAATAGTCCTGAAATTTTAATTATTGATGATAATTCTCCAGATAAAACATCGGAAATTGTATTAGGCCTTATCACAGAATTTCCAAACAGGCTTTTTTTAGAAAAAAGACCAAATAAAAATGGACTGGGGTCTGCATATATTCATGGCTTTAAATGGGCTATTAAAAATAACTATGATTACATTATAGAAATGGATGCCGACTTTTCTCATAATCCAAAAGATTTAAATCATCTATACAAAACGTGTAAAACTGGCGGCGCAGATGTATCTATTGGTTCTAGATATGTAAACAATAAAGTAAATGTTGTTAATTGGGATATTAAGAGATTATTACTCTCATATTTTGCATCAAAATACGTTAAATTTATTACTCGAATTCCTGTTTTTGATACTACTGCAGGTTTTATTTGCTATAAACGTAAAGTATTAGAAACTATAAATTTAGATAAAATAAAATTTATTGGCTATGCTTTTCAAATTGAAATGAAATTTAAGGCCTGGAAACATAAATTTAATATTAAAGAAATTTCTATAATATTTACAGATAGAACATTAGGAGAATCTAAAATGAGTGAAGGAATTATTTCAGAAGCTTTATTTGGGGTTATAAAAATGAGATTAAAAGGTTTACCAAAATAAATTATTATGGCTGTAATTTCTACAAGACCTGCAAAAATTGATGATTTAAAAGTCTTACAAGAATTTGAGCAAGGTATTATAAAAGTTGAAAGACCCTTAGATCCTTTTTTAAAAGCTGGTCGAATTTATTATTATAATATTGAAGAATTGATAACAGCAGAAAATGTAAATTTACTCGTTGCTGTTTCTAATAATGAAATTATCGGTTCTGGATATGTCCGAATTGAAAAATCTAGTGAATATCATAAAAACAAAAAAAATGGTTATGTTGGTTTTATTTATGTAAAACCAGAGTTCAGAGGAAAGAGAATAAGTACTATCATCTTAGAATCTTTAAAACATTGGGCTAAAAAGAGAGGTTTAAACGAATTGAGATTGGATGTATACTACAATAATACATCAGCAATAAAATCTTACGAGCGGTTTGGATTTAATAAAAGTATGATTAATATGAGAATGGAAATTTAATTTAGAAATGGCACAATCAATTTTAATAAAAAATGCAGTTATAGTAAATGAGAATAGAACTTTTAAAGGGGATGTTCTTATTGAAAATGAATTTATAAAAGAAGTATCATCAGATATAAAAGCTGCTGAAGGCACCGAAATAATAGACGCGAATGGCAGCTATTTAATCCCTGGAATGATTGATGACCAAGTTCATTTTAGAGAACCTGGTTTAACTCACAAAGCAAATATTGAAACTGAAAGTAGAGCAGCTATTGCTGGTGGTATTACCACATTTATAGAGATGCCTAATACCGTTCCACAAGCGGTAACTCAAGAATTATTGGAAGATAAATTTGAAATTGCTGCTAAAACGTCTTATGCAAATTATTCCTTTATGTTTGGTGGAACAAATGATAATTTAGAAGAATTGTTAAAAACAGACCCACAAAAAGTAGCGGGGATTAAACTGTTTTTAGGTTCTTCTACTGGTAATATGCTAGTGGACAATGAAGATGTGTTAGAAAAAATTTTCTCATCAACAAAAATGCTCATTTCTGTTCACTGCGAGGATGAGGCAACAATTAGAAAAAACACAGAAAAGTTTACATCTGAATTTGGTGACGATATTCCTATAAAATATCATCCAATAATTAGAAGCG